>PLAY01000182.1 GCA_003134375.1 Limisphaerales bacterium
GGTTGAAGCTCCCACAAAGCTCGCAGCCGAGGAAGGAGCCGCCCGACTCGGATTCAGTGAACCGTGGGCACATCCGGTCGCGGCAACTGAATTGAGACGGGCACAGTGGCTTTCCAAACGCCGACCAGGACACCGGCAGGAACTGTCTCGCAATCCAAATACATCACGCGGCATTCATGTCTGATTATGCAAACACCATCCACAGCTCAAATTCGCACTGCCATCGAGGTGCTCAAAAAATTTGGCGAACATATCAATCACAACGCCGTAAACACGATGATCGAATTGTCCGACTCACAGCTTCACGACCAACAACCTGGCCGCATTGAAGCCCGGACGATTGAACAAACTACACGCATCGAAACTGTCGCCGCGCAACTGGAATCCTGGCGTAACGAATTGCTGCAACAGGGGAGGCAATGTGTTTCTCATCATGTTTAAGACAGGGCACGCCTTACTCCTGCCGGGAGGCAGGTTTTTGAGTCCGCGAAGTGGTCGCGGTTTGGACGCGGAATGTCCGCGCCATCGCCCGGCCTGCTGGCCGTGGCCGTGGCCAGTCCGCGACCGCGTCCAGTCCGAAACCAGTCCGCATCCGTGCCACGCCCGTGGCCGTGTCCAGTCCGTAACCGTGTCCTGGCCATGCCCGCAGCCGCGTCCGCAGTCAGTCCCTGTCCGCGTCCCTGTCCGGGCCGAAGCCGTCCGTGACCAGTCCACGTCCGCAAACTATCCGTGTCCGCGTCCAGTCCGCAGCCGCGCACAGTCCATGACCGTATCCAGTCCGTGTTCGTGGACAGTCCGCGACCGTGTTGAATCCGTCAAATGTCCGGGTCACGGTTGCATCGCATCCGCACTGCGGACGATTCATCTCCATATATTATCCGCGTATGTCCGCATTTGATCCAAACAATGTCCGCAAAGCGGTGTCGGAATTTACGCCGCGTCACCAGCAAAAGTTCGAGAACTTGCTGCCGGCCAAAGATGTCATCGTCGAGTTGCGGCAGAGACGGGCTTCGTTTCGTGCCATCGCTGAATTGCTCACGCAACACTGCCTGCCAGCCGGCAAGACGGCCATTGCTGATTTCTGTCACGAAGTGCTGGGTGAATCCATCCGGCCACACCGCCGCACTCCCAGGAAACGGCTTCCCGCCGTCGAACCGCAAGGTGAAACCAAGTTCGTTCTCCCTGCGCCAGTCACCACTGTGCCCGGCGGTCCGTCCAACCCCGAGGCTGCCGCAGATCGTCCACGCGGACCGCGCATAGCCCAAATCCGCAAACTCACCCCACAAAACAATGAAAAGACTGATTCTCATCCTTAACGGCAAAGGCGGCGTTGGCAAAAGCTTCTTCGCCGTCAACTTCGTCCAGTATCTCAAAGACAAGGGCATTGCCCATGTCGCGATTGACAGCGACAACGAGAACTCGACGTTGAAACGGTTTCATCCCGACACCCGCTTCCTGGACTTGTCCAAACGACGTGCGCTCGACGGCATCTTCGCCGCGTTGGAAAAGGCAAATCTTGTCGTAATGGACTGCCGTGCCGCGTCCACCGACCTGTTCATTGAATTCTTCACCGAAATTGACCTGTTCGCCGTGCTGTCCACGCTCGGCGCAAAGCTCACGCTCGTCATGCCGGTGAACCACGAGTCGGACAGCGTGGAACAAATCCAACGGCTCACAGACGAGTTCGGAGACAAGTGCGGCTATGTTGTCGTCCGCAACGCGGCGCACAGCGACAGTTTCACGATCTTTGAAACGTGTGAGGTTCGCGCGCTGCTCAAAGACAAGCTCGGCGCGCGGGAAATCGGCATGAGCCGGATGCAGGACTGGCTGGTTGAGGCGCTTAACACCGAGAATCTGACCATTACAGCGGCGGCGAAGCATCCCGCGTTCAGCCTGCTTGACCGGCAACGACTTCAAACGTGGCAGCGCAGGTTTTACGCTGAAGTCGAATCTGCCGCCAACCTCCTACTGTCTTCAAAGTGATGTCCAAGCCCACCACACAGCCGCCGGACTTCGACGAGGAATTCACCAAGGCCGTTGCCGAGTGGCGCGATAAACATCGGCTGCGAGAAGACGACGCGGTGATATTGCTTGTCGAATTGTTCCGAATCCACCAGCAGCATTGGGATCAGATTCGTCGCCGGGAAATACCATCCTTTGAGCAGTTCCGCGCGGACATCACGAAGCTCGTCGGCGCGGCGCAGACATTTCAACAACAGTCATCAGCTTTGCTGGAACTGCTGCGAAGCCAGCCACCGGCTCACCGTGCCGCGAAAATCACCCGCGCCGCCGCAATCTTCGCCGCGCTCGCCACGTTGCTGGCCGGTTATCTTATTGGGAGGGCATGGAAATGAAACTCGGCCTCATTCCGTTCGACCCGATAATTCCGCCGCCAGACCTCATGCTCGCGTTGAGGAATCCGCAATACTTCTTGGCGGCTGGTGGGATTCTTTTGGCGCTCATCGCAGTTTTCCTCTTGTTCGTTCCTCGAAATCGCAAAGGCCATGCCGCGCGGCTCGGCGGTTTGAAGTGGAAGCGGAATCAGTTCTGTCGCGGCTGGCTCATCACCGGCGACACTGGCTCTGGCAAAACCAGTTCCGGCATCAACCAACTGGTGCATCAAGTTTTTCAAAACGAACCGACATGGGGTGGGTTGTGCGTTGACGAAAAAGGCGTGTATTGGGAAACGCTGGCTGCGATGGCTCGTCACTACGGCCGCGAACACGATTTGATTCATCTGCAAATCCGCGCAAACGACACCAATGCACAGTGGACGCCGCCGAATCGCTACAACCTGACTGGCGACCGCAGTATTCCGTTCTCCACCTACGCCAAGTTTATCGTGGACACCGCGACGAGTCTTGGTCAGGGCGGAGACAAAGGGTTTTTCAAAAGCCAGGCGCAGACCCACATCGCGCACGCACTCGAAATGCTCTTTGAATTGAACCGCCCCGTGACTTTGCTCGACGCGTATGAATTGTTGTCCAATCGGGATTTGCTCGAAGAAGAAA
This sequence comes from Limisphaerales bacterium, assembly GCA_003134375.1. Classification (GTDB taxonomy): domain Bacteria; phylum Verrucomicrobiota; class Verrucomicrobiia; order Limisphaerales; family UBA11358; genus UBA11358. Next base: position 3,012 of record PLAY01000182.1, read on the forward strand.
TGGAGAATCTTGAAAATCTCACCGAAACGCCACGCCGGGCCGCTGTTTACGCACACTTTCTCGACCGTTTTCTCACCCAACCTGCCGAGCAATTTGGTGGTGTCCGAGAAACCATTGGCAACTATCTGCAATACTTCCTAACCCCGGAAGTTGCCGAGGTGTTTTGCACCGGCGATAGCACTTTTGATTTTTCGGCGATTGACCAAGGCAAAATTATTCTCACGACCATGCCGCAAAAGTTTCAGACCGAACGGCGTTATGTGAACACATTCCTGAAGCTGCTTTATTACAATCACGCCCTGCGCCGTTTCGACAAAACCAAGATGGATCGCGCGAAGGACAACTTGCTCATCCTCTGGGCCGACGAGGCGCAGCGGTTCATGACGGCCAGCGAAGACGGAACGAGCGATTACAATTGCGTGGACGTGATCCGCGAGGCGGGCGCCACCGTCGTCGCCGCCGCGCAAAGCACAACTTCGCTTGTGCCGCCATTGGGCAACGACAAATCAAAAGTCCTGACCTTGAATCTTCGCAACCGGATGATTTTCCGCTCTGCCGATGAAGCCGATGCCGTCCAAGCCGCTGATTTTATCGGCAAGAAACGGGTGGTAAAACGCTCATGGGGTTACAGCGCCGGCAAACGGAATGTGAATTACAACGAAACCGAAGAACACAAAATCAAGCCGCACAAACTGCGCAATCTCCGCGACCACGAGTGCGTCTTGGTCCATTGCGAACGCGGTTTTCGCCGCGTGACGCTCCCGCCGCTTGAATCAGACGGAACGGTTGCGAAATGGTTTTCTTGGTGGAGACGGCTTTTCTAAACATTGCATCACATTCGTATGATGATGTCGTAAAGTTTCTTCAGTTTCTGCTCGCCGAGTTCCTTGAGGGAGGAAATCGGCTCATTGAGCGCCAACCGTCGAAAAGCCAAATCATAAACTTCTTGTTTCTCCAGTCCGAAGTCAGAAAAGTTCACGCAGTAAGCCACATCTCTCTCCAAGCTTCTGCGAGTCGTAGAGGGTCCAACAAAAGCTTTGAGGCTTCATCAGACACATTTTGAACAGACTCACTATCATTATTTGAATACAAGCCGACATCCCGGGCATCTGAGCAGGATCCAAAAGTCCCCAATATCAACAACAGACGGACAATGTGCTCGGTAGACGGCGACGAATCTCTGAGGCGGGTCTTCACTTCGGAAACCACCAGCGAACTTGGAAATTTAGCGATTCGCTCCATTTGATGACTGAAAACGACCGGCTTGCATCCTAAAGCAGATGAAATCACATCGGCCATTGTTCCCTCGTCAGTCCGATTGATCAGCTCTTCCAAAGCCTCAGAGCTCAGCATGTGCCCAGGATGATTTTTTAAAATAACAACTTTAACATCTTTATCTGTCCCTGCACGTTTCGCAAATGCCCAGAGCATCCGCCGCACGCTTTCACTGTCGATTTGCTCGAAGCAATGTATCAGATCCCTTCGCTCCTCAGCGCTCATATCTCCCTCTGCGGAGAATAAATACTCAATAAGTTTAGCATCCTGAACATGGGTATAGTATTCTCCGACAGACCAGCCGCGTTGCATGAACACGTGCCTCATCTGCTTGATAAGCCACTTTGGTCCCCCAGATTGCTGGCCTGCGATTTCAACTGCCCGATTCACAGTTCTCAGGCTGCCGTGCGCAATCAAAGATTCGATTACACAATGATTATACGGTTCGTTCAAATCAACTTTGCTGGAAATGACTATTAAGGCATCAGCAGCTTCGTCAGTCCCAATGTTGGCAAGTGCGTCAAGAGCAAAGTCTCGAATGTGATGTTGGTTATCTTCAGCAACACGCGACAGCATTATTACGGCTTCTCCATCGCGCAACTCGCCCAAGGCCAGAACCAAGCCGTGCATTAGATAAAACGCGTCTGAAGATTTCATGTCCAGCGAACCCAAAGCCTCCCTTAAGTGCGGAACACATCGGATGCTTCCCAGACGTTTCAGCGCATGAGCCGCACTGCCGCGCAATTCAGGAATTCTCAAGCAATCTATTGCAATATTCTCAATTCTTACGTCAGGTATTTTCCCTGATAGGTTTAGAAGAACAGCCCTCACCTTATCTGAATTCGCATGTGTCCACCAATCAAGCCAGTCCGATATAGCTATTGATTCGGCTATATCGTCTCCTCTCATCCATGGGTAGCCGGTGTCCTTTCCAGAAAATATGATGTGCCTAATTAACGCAGGTTTGCGGCTTGAATTAGCAAGGTCTACGCCAAAACGGGCAGCCATATCGTTCGGGCCATCAACAAGCGAAGCAAGGCACCTCTCAAACGGCGCGGTAACAAGATGGCGAAGGTCTGCGCTCCTTAAAGAGATGTCATACCATAATCTGGACGTGACTTCTTCTTCCTTCTTTCCACGTGCCGCTTCAATTTTAGCAGCAGTAAGATTTGCTGACTTCGCGAACACCTCAGTGGCAGCTGGAGAGCCCACTGCAAAAAGTGCGCGATTTTCATAGCTGCATAGTCCATTGTTGGACTGGAGTCGCTCATTCAAATGACCGACAAGCCGTTCATCGCCAAGATAGCCAAGAACGGAGACGGCTTGTGCGTGCCTAATACTTTCAGAAGGCTCTGCAAGAAAAGCTATGGCTGTTTTGGTGAATGCTGCCTTAAAATCATCAGAGGTGTTTCGCAAAAGCGACAGAATATCTCGATGATAATACGAACGACGACCGTCAAACCACCAACACGCCCCAAGGAGAAGAGAAATGCCAGCAATTAGATTTAGGCGGACAATACTATACGAAGCTACCAAATGTAACCCGGCGGGACATTGTTCCCATGGCAAAACCAACCCCGCCAATGTTTCGCATGCTTCCTCACAATGCACATACCCGATTCGCTCAATCAAAAAAGCCATCTCCGGTCTTCTTGATTTCCAAAACACCTCTCGGCATTTGTTAAAAATGCTTCGTCTTGTTTCGGCTGAAAACGTGTTCGGCCGCCCCTGAATAACCGCCAACGCCTTGGCATAGTCGTGACCGGCCAAAGCACTGGCAAAAGCATCTCCTTCCGGGCTGCCAGCTATTCGAAAGCCAATCCGGCCCAGGCGGGTTGCTGTTTTCGAGAATGTCTTGCCGCCGATAGATGAGGCCGCTCTTTGGCTGTCTTTTCGTATTTCTTCAATATCGGCCTCGGCGAGACAGAACTCGTATACAGTGTCTAAAACAAACCTGATGGCATCATTTTGACCCTCTATGAATTCCAATATATTTGCATTGATCAAGCGCTCAACGGCTTCGCCAGGCGGACGAACAGGGTCAAATCTAGGAACACCAGACAGTTTGTCGACCGAAACATACGTTTCCCCTCCTGAATCGATACATTTAGCGATTTCGATCATCACCCTCCAAAGCAATTCTTTAGAAAGCCGGGAAGAGGAATCTACTTCCTGTCCCAAACGACACAGCAGCCACAACTCGATAATCTCATCTCGTGTGTTCGGCAGCTTGGGCGTGCTTCCCGCCTTAACAATATCGACCCAGGCCCTCAACGTTAGCGGGTGCGTCAACTCCTGTCGGACTTCCTTCGGAGCGCTATCGAGAGCGCTTTCCTCAAGACCAAATGAATTCCAAGCCAGCCTCAGTTCGTTGGGTGAAAACCTTTCCGGCAACGTATATCCTAAAATCCGATTTTCAGGCTGTGTCTTCTGCTCATCCGACTTTGATGCCGACTTGCGGGCATTAGATTTTGGAGGAGCCACCCATCGTTCCCAAGATTTGTCGGAGCACCGGCGCCAAAAATCAGGCCTGGATGAAACGATCAAAATACTTGCTCGGCCAACGGCTGATTCCAGCCAGAATTTTAGCGCCCGCCCCACGTTCTGGGAATTTCTAACCTCGTCCAGACCATCAAGCACAACAGTTAGAACGCCAAGAGACGAAATCGCTTTTGCCAAAGCGACTTCCTCCTGCATTTGAAGCGTGGAAGAGAGAACCCCCTGCAGTTTCTCCATCACGGCGCGGACCAGAGCATCGTCCGATTGAAATCCACAATCCCTGGCTTGCATCAATAGGACTGGCACACTTGCCCCTGATGATTCGGCAAAGGCGCAAAGCAGGCTTGTTTTTCCAACTCCCGAATCACTGACGACAGGAATCAACCGGCATCCCTTGTTTGAGCCGAATGCCTCTCGCCATAATTGCTTTAACTGAACATCGGCTTCGCGCGAAACGTAATGTTGTGGGTCGTAACGTCCTTTTGATTTGAAATCACTAATGACCGCTTGGCTTGCCAGATTGCAACTTGTCACGATGGCCGCGCTCGAAAGCCGGGAAAATGGGATTCCCAGATGTTCGTATCTCAAGTCCTGATATTTTTCATCGAGAAAGCCTGAAAGCTTTCGACCGTCATAAATCGCCCAAGGTTTAGTTTTAGCAGCCGTGCGAACTCTCTCCTCCCAATCGATTGTTTTATCCTTTGGTCCCTCGCGATCTACATCGCGTGGAAGCGCTATGACAATTTCTCGAAGATTCGAAGAGGTTTGTAGCGCTAGAATTACATCATCGCAAATCTTGTTCCACCAGTCCCCGCTGTCGGTATTGTAACAAAAGGCAATTGAGCAGGTGCGCGCCGAATTTCCAACGTAAGAGTCTGGCTGGCCCTTTATGCTAATGCCTTTGTCATTCACGCCGTGAGTGCGCAGGTCGCGGTATCTTGACTCGACCCGTTTGAGAATCGCGTCAGCCAATTGATGAAATTGGCCATCGTGCAACCCCTGCAATTTTTCAAGCGTCGTCATTCGCCGCAGTTTGTGTGTTGATGGTTGAAAGTTGAGGGATTAAAGAACGGCATCTGTGTTTGAATTCAAACCGATGTTCAGTGCCACGCATCCGATATTTCGTCCAGTTTCTTGTGCAATTCCGCCGTCGCTTCCGGTTTCAACTCGCCTTCTGCCGTCACCTCGACTGCCAGGTTGAAACGGATTTTGATGCCGTGCTTCGCCTGAATCTCCAGAATGTCCGTCATCTTTTCGGATAATTCCTGAATCTCGTGCGGTTGCAGATGGGCGCTATAGGTCACGCCCTTGTCGTTCATCGCCCCAAATCCACCGCCACCACCCCCGCCTTTTGCTCCGGCGACGGCGTTCAAAATCATCTTGGCGGCGGACGAAGGATCACACGGCCATGGAACCGAGAGGATGTCCGGTTCAATCAAACGGGCGCGAAGCGCGCCATCCACCGCCTGTTGCACCAGATACCAAGGCAATGGCCGGCCACGTTGCACCGATAATTGCGCCAGGATTCCAGCCACGGTGGCCTTGCCATCCTTCCAAGCTGCGGGAACATTCGCCTGTAAAATCGCAGCGGCAACAATCGGCTCTGGCGGCGGCAACAGCAGACTCGTATCCGTCAGCACGCCCGCCGGTATGGACTCCTTGAAAAGTGACGTCGGCCCGGACACCAGCCACAGGTCGCCATCGCCCACGGCCTTTTCGATGGCGGCGTTCACAACTTCGGCGCTCGCCTTCGGCACTTGCTGTCCTTCGTTGTATCCGCCGCGATCCACTTGCACCACCTTGCCGCCGGTGAAATGCGCCTTGAAATCCGACAACGGCAATTCCGTTTTGGTTTCCCACAGGCCGGGCAAAATCCCTTTGCGCAGCAACGCGCCGGGTATTTCCACCAGTTCCGCCGCCGTGCTTAACACGACTTCCAAATCCGGGTCTTTCAGCGCCTCCTCATCGGGGCGCGTGCGCCACCATGTCCGCACCGTCTGGTCCGGGCGTTTCAATCGCAATACGAAATCGCCCGCCACACAGCCGTCAACCAGCGTGTCCACGATGGCTGTGGCGCTTAACATCTTTGGTAGATGCGGATGTTGCGCGAACGCGCTCGCCAAATCCTTCACGCGCCGCAGGGTGTCGCCCGCTTTCCACAAATCATACGGGCCGTCCGGCAAAAGTGATTCCGCCGTGATTTTGGTTTCTTGCAGCCGCGAGCGGGCCGTGTCTGCCTTCAGCGTCATGAACAACGGATCATCCGTGATACTCAATTTGAACGCCTGGACGTCGTTCGTTTCCGAAACCGTCACCATCATGCACCACGCCTGCCGGATGGCGTCCGGCACCAGTTTCTTCGCTTTTTCCATTTCCACCGTTAGCCGCTGCATCCGTTGCGCATCCACGCTGCCCTTTTTGGACTGCTCCCGTAGTTCCGCCTCCACTTGCTCCCACGCGAGCAGGTCAGCGATGCGGCTGGTCACCATGCCGAGGCCGTCCTTGGATGGCACGGCCAGAATCACCGCGTTGCGATACACACGCGGCTTGGCCGCGCCCGTCGTCTCATCAATGAATCGCTTCGCCACCGCCGACGGCTTGCCGGATTCCGACGCCGCCTCCGGCCCAAGCACGGCAAAATGAAACTTGCCGTCGTCCTCGATGTCCGCCGGCTTGTCCGGCAGTTGATGCACGCGCACGCCCAAACCCGAGGCGCCTTCGGTCAATTTCTTTACGTCGCGAATCGCCTTGTCGAGCCGCACGGCAATCAGTCCTTTGTCGTTTTCGATCAGCCGCTTTTTCTCGCGATGGATTTGCGTCAGGTTCGGCTTGTTGCCCAATCGCCAGTCTTCCGGCAGAGTGCCGCCTTCGGTCGCCGTGTATTTATCGTCCAGCCAATAGCTGTCCTGTGCCCAGCGCAGCAGCGCCTTTTCCAGTTCAATCCGGTCTGGATTCGTCGCCGCAACCGCCAGCTTCAATTCCCGCAGGTGTGCCTTTTGGCCTATCGGTTGCGAATAAAAAAATGTCGTCAGCACCGCCTGCTCGATTTCCCGATACGCCACGCCCGCAAAATCCCGCTGGATTTCTTTCGCAAAATCCAACTCGCGGTTGAGGATGCCATTCCACGCCACCTTTTGCCCGTCGGCGGATTGCGCGTCAGCAATCTCCACCAAGTCGCGAAGGGCGTCCGACAATCCACCGTCACCGGGCTTTTTCAAAAATACATTCGCGCCGACCACCGGGCAGGGATCAATTCCCGCCGAGTCGCGCAGCGCCATCGCGAACAGCCGCAGCACGCCACGCGTCCGCTGAAATTGGTCCAGTTGCACCCAATTCGTGTAAAACACTTCCGTCAGTTCAGGGTGGAAAGGGTAGCTCTCCACATAGCGTTTCTCAGCCTCTGCGCCTTGCTTTTTTACGATTTCATCGTGCGCGGCGATGCCCTTGAACGCGACCAGCGCATGCGGGCGCAAGGCTTCCTTGTCCTTGATGCTTTCCGGCTTGAAGAACCGGCGGCGCAGCACTTCGGCCACGTCCTCCTTCACCACCGGCTCGACCGGTTCTTCTTGCTGCCGGGCGAAAATCTCTTTTAAGGCATTGGTGATCTCCTGCCCCAATTTGTCCATCCGCTTGAGCTCGGAAGCCAGCAGCGAAGCAACAATGGCACAGCGGTCGGTTTTTACGGCCGCTTGCGTCAGCGCCTGGAAAAAAGACTGGAGTTTGACCAGCCAGGTGCTGTCCTCGGCGACCTTTTGCCGCGCAAACATCAGCACTTCATCCAGTAGAATTAAAACCGAAACACCTTCGGCAATCGGCACGGCCAGTAAATCCACCAGCACATTTTCAGCCGGGGCGCTGTCGCGTTCGGCCATGCCTTTGCCGCCGTTCAGGATTTCCAGCCCCTTCTTCCCGGCCAGTTGCCAGGCCAGCACGCTCCACGGATGGAACAGGCGGGCTATCTTGCCGTTCGGGTCAGCCACATCCGCGCCCGTTTCCAAGTCCAGCTTGTCGAATGAAATTGCCGCCACCCGCGCCTTTGGCAGATGCTTGCCCAAATCAATGGACGTGCGAAATTCCTCCACCGCCGGCAGGTCCGGCAGGTTGGCCGGGTCGTCCACCAGATGAAACAGCGCGATGAGTGTGTGCGTCTTGCCGCCGCCGTAGGTGAGATTCAATTGCCGCACCGCCTTGTCGCTCTTGCCCGCCAGCCGCCGCACCACGTCCCGCGCCAGGTTCCGCAGGTTATAGGTCGGATACGTGAGCGCGAAGAATTTCTTCGGGTCTTCGTAAATCGGGCGTTTGCCCTTTTTCAGGATAACCTCATCCAGATCGGCGGCGAACATCGCCAGCGACAGCTCGCCCGATTTCAATTCATCACGAAGCTGGACCACTTCGTGCCACGGTTTCCATTTTGGTGCTGGCGGCATAATAAATTCCTGTTTTGTGAGTATGCTAAATTTAGGTTTCCACGTCCAATCCTAGTGAGCGCGTCGTGTCGGCCTTCGGCGCTTTCGCGCCTAGATGATTGCTCAAACTTTCCAGCAGCGAGCGTTCTTCGCCACCTTGCTCCGACAATTCAATCAACGATTGAATCAAACGCCCGAACAGTTCGTTCCGACGTAGAACGTATTCGTCGAGATAGTCATCCACCTTGCGCACGTCGCCGTCGTGCCACAGGTGCATGAGCCGGTGAACCCGATCAATCAATGGAATCTCGCGCCCGCCCACGGATTCAAAACCCATTCGCTTTTCTTTCCGCTCCTTCCACGTCCGCAGGATAAATTCGCCGCCGCTCATTTCTTCCGCCTCTGGTTCATCCTCGTCCTCGTTCTCGTCCTCGTCCTCGCCTTCGGTAGGCACGACGCTGCCCTTCACCTTGACCAAGTTCCAGGTGCGTTCGAGCTCTACGTCCGACAGGCCGCAACTCACTGCATATAGGATGCACGCCCCGGCGGGCGCTTTTTCAAAACCGAAATCATTTCGGTGCAGTAAATAATAGCTGGTGACGGAATCGAGACGGTCAATGCCCGACTCGATGTGCAGCACGCGCCCAACCACGAACTCGATGACGATGCGCCGCACAGCATCGAGAAACTCCTTCACGGAGAGCAATTCCTTCGTCGGACTATTGGCCTTGATGACCGCAGGATACTTGCTATAAGCCTCCATCGCCGGCCCGGTTGCTGCCCAGACAAAATCTGGCCCGCGAATCCCCCCGTCCCAGAACTCGCGCAACTGCACTGCGATGTTCTCGCGCATTTCCGCCATCACGCGATTGTCCCACCCTGCCTTCACCAAAGGATCACGCTTGCGGCAGACCAGCCAAACGGATGAAGCCAGTGCGGCAGTTGCTATTCCTCGCGCTCGCGCAGCACGTTCAGTCTGTATCGGCCAACTAGCTGTTACCACAAACCCCGCCCTTATGAGCGCAGAAACCAAAGTTTCCCATGCATCTGGCTGTTTGTGCGCGAAAACTACGACTGCACGTCCTCGCGGCGTCAGCGCTTTCCACATGCATTTGAATGCTTCGAACATCATCTGCTCGTATTTGCTTTTCTCCGTCACTCGCGATTTGTCTGGATGAACGTGCTGGACAATCTCACGAACTTTATCGGTTAGCTCTGCGCTGAACTCTTTTTCGTATTGCCCTTTCAAGACCCGTCGAAACCAGACATAGAAAACATCTGATAAATCGGCATACGAAATCGCTTCGTAATAAGGGGGGTCTGTGACAATTACATCCACTATTCCATCACCACGGAGAGTTGTTGCTGATTCAAGTTCAATTTTGGGGGCAATCAACGACTCATCGACCATACGTGCCAATGAGTGGCATGCAGAAACCGTTGAATCCAGCATGCTTGCGAACGAACCGCAACGGTCCGCAGTGACCGCGACTTCACAATAGTCCCAAGTATAAGCTAGTGAGAATCGCGAATAGATAGAACGAATTTGTTCGTTGGGCACATTCCAGCTACAAAGTGCAGTGCAATGTTCAATTAGTTTCCCCAAAGTAGTTAACAGAAATGCTTGGATTGGCTCACGCCAGTCCTTTCCCATGTTGCCTCCGTCGGAGTAGCCAGGTAGCTCCTTTATTAAACGACCAAGACACGCAAGCCCGACACGTTGTCGCCCAGTATACAAGTCAGCCTGGGAGCGAATGTCGTAGCCTTGGACGGAAATTGATCGAGTGCTTGCGGGTGCGATTGGCTCATTTAAATCGCCACAACAAAGGCCAGCGAAGGCTCTCTGAAGCTCGCCGGCCGAAACAGGGACGATCTCGCGTTCAAATTTAGTCGGCAACCGATACTCCTTACCTTTTGGCCCGTCCAACACAACCGCCGTAATGAGCTCCCCGAGCAATCCGTTTCGAGCGGCGTAGCGAATATCATTCATTTCCATGATCGCAGGACAGCACGGACACTGTGCCCCGGCCCGCGACATTGTGCCCGCACCTACTTTTTTGTCGTTCTCGCGTTTTTGCGCCGCGTTGCCACCCCGCTCCGGAACATTTTCCTCAATAGAAAATTCCGCACCAGACCCATCTTTTTTTGCGTCCATAACTAAACGGATGCGCTTCCCCTCCGATTTGCAGAGCCAAAGGGTCTTAAGAAGAGGAATTTTGGCACGGCAATTCTTGCACGTCACCGTCCGCGCCCACAGATAAGCCACGGTCGGCTTCGCAAGCCAGCGCGGGTTGGTCTTGTCCTGCAAATATACTTCACCCAACTCTGCATTCAGCTTAAACGTATTCGTGAAACCATTGTCGTCTGGCTCAATCAAACGCATCGGCTGCGGTTCAAACGCCTTACCCGGCACCAACGGTTGCCATTCGGCATAGGTAGGATACAGGTGCGCCAGTTCCTTTCGCGCTTCCGCCAAGACTTTCCTTCCCCACGCGCGGACGTGCCACGCCAAATCAGCATCCAGCGCCACACCCGCATTCGCTGCCGCTTGTTCAAAATCCCATTCATCCTGCTGATGCTCTCCCTCGCGGGCGTGATGCCCTAAAGTATCAAGCGTTTTTCGTAACTTCGCGCCCTTGAGACCTTTGACCTCGTTCAGAAAGTCCTCCATGAACTCACGATCGCGCAAAATAAAATCCGGCAGGGGTCGTTTCTGTCCCGCCAATTTTTGCGGGTATTCCAGCGTGCATTTCAGAATAAACCACGCCACCGGGTTCAAGTCAGCGGCCGTCACTTCGCAGCCCAGCCGCATTGCTTCCAGCGGAATTGACCCACCACCCGAAAACGGGTCGAGCACCCTCGGTGGACTTCCACCATTCGCTTTTCGGATTTCTTGCCGAAACCAGTCAAACAATGGTTTGTTTTCGGTTTCGCGTTTCCACCGCAGAATCCCGCCGTCCGTGACTTCCTTCACTCGGCCTTCCTTGTCTTTTTCCGTTGTCAGCTTGCCACCGATTTTCTCACACAATTCCTTGCGCCCTTCCGGTGTGCCTGGATCAGGCAGCAGCGTTGCCAGCAACGCCGCCCGTGCTGCCGCCAGCGGTCGTCTCGCCGGCCAGATATGTAGCGTAGAGATATGCCCATGCCGCACGTTCTTTTCATGCATCGAGTCAATGGACGCCTGCCGCAGCGGAAAAGCATGTTCAATCAATCGCGGGTAATCTTTCATGGTGACTTAAAGAGTTTCTTGAATAACGACCGAATTGAACACGGCATTGCGAACGGCGTCAGCATTCGGTGCAGCCCGTAATTCGGCATCGAGCCGTTGCCGAGCAAAAGCGGCGCGCTGGAAAACTTCCCGCAATGAAATGACGTGTGGATTCAGCGTCAGCGAACGCAGGCATACAATGATAAGTTCCTTTAGATAAAACTCCATGTTTGCTGTGAACAGTGGAAGTTTTAACCGCACTGCCGAGCCGTGGACAATGCAGCACCGAATCCGATAAAGCCGGCCAAGCTGCCAGAGCAAATGACGTTGATGCGCCAAGAGTGCGTCAGCGGTCTTTTTCGGGTCTTGCAACACCTCCGCCAGACGGCCAATCCGCAGCGTGGCGACCGGGTTGCTTGGAAAGCTGTTCGCCAGCTTAGTCGCCAGCGGTTGTGCCTGAAGCAATTTCAATGCGCCGGAATATTCCAGATCATTGAGCGTTGCCGCGCCGGATCCTGCGGCAAGGTCGGCGTCCCACGCGATATTTTGACCCTTGAGTGTTCTGACCAAATCACTCACAAGCCGGTAAAGGTAGCGCTGGAGCAGGGAGTCGCTGGCATGGATCGCCACCGTGCGCCCGATATACCCGTCGTTGCTGACGTAAGACAAAAACTCCAGCCCCATCCACCAGTTGAGAAATTTGTCCTTATAGGTGTCCGCATCACTGCCGAAACGGTAGTGCCGGATGGCCGCCCGCAGCCGCTCGCGCGATTCCGGCTCAATGGTGGTCCGGCTAAACATGGCTTCCATCTGCTCGGAAAATTCGCGGAAGGCGTCGGGCGTCAGATGGTGATGCGGATTCGGCACGAGATGCCGCACCACCCGGATGTCATTGTGATGGTCGCCGAGCCGTTCCACAAAGCATCGTTCATCCACCTTGAGCGGTTCGGGTTCAAAGTTGAACCGCAATTGATCGAGGCATTGCTCGAACTTCTCACGTGCAGTAATCGCCGCCGCCGTGAGATCCACGGCTTCGACGGGCGTTTCAGCAAACGTCGTGAGTGAACTGGTGATCGCGAATTTGCGCTGCTGTGCGCTGCCGTCGGGGGTAAAACCGGGCAGCGCCCGGAAATTAAAACCTGCGAAATTTCCGAAGCCGGACAACTTGGAACTGCCGCTCAACCGCAAAATTACCCGATACTTTTGCCTGCTCCACGAGAGTTGCTGGATGAGAAAGCGCAGGTTGCCGGCAAACGTGTCATAGGGTGGACGCTTGTTTTGAAAGAACAAAACCACCCAACTGAACAGGGTTTCAAGCGGCCAGCCTTGGTCCACCAGGTCGCTTAACAGTGCCCCGACAACCGCCTCGGTCTTTTGATTATCACCACCCACAATCGTGTCTGGCAGGATTGCCAGCAGTTGCTTGCAGTAGTCCCGCTCCAACGCTGCCGAAAAGTCCGCGACGATGAATCGGAACTCCCTGAGTTTCTGTTCCTGTGTCGCGTCCTTTTTCTTCTCGTCCGGGATTGGAGGAGTTTTCAGCAGCGGTTGCAACAACCCGAGATGTCGCGCAAAGGAGTTGGCCGACAGCGGATCACGGGCAAGAATCTCGTCCGCTTCCGCGCAAAGGTCTTGAATCTCGTCCGGTTTGGCACGGCCAATTCGGAGTTCCTGATCCAGTTCCCGGATGATGGTTCGTGCGTTCAGACAACGCACCCGATGAGAATCCAAGGACGCCTCGTGCGTCATCCCATGCCACAGTTCGAGAAAGAATTTCTCATGCGCAAGGAATGTCCCCGTAGGATGTTGGCGGTTGAGCAGATTCATAGGTTTTTTAGGCTTGCAACGGATGCGCCGATGTGGAATCGTAGTTTCATATTCGGGAGTTAAGGGTGCTGGTTAGTTCCGCAAGGAACTGTGGCAGTAATGCCCCCACACCAAACACTCCCGTCCATTTCATAAATCTGTCGGCGATAATATCACCGGCGCAACACCCAGCGAAAGCTGGGTGTTTTTTTATTCCGGTTTGTTCAAATTCGCTTTTCATCATTAGTATATTTCGATTCATGCCAGGTGTTCCCCGGCGGCTAAAATGTCATTGGCGTCCAGATCAAATCCTGCGGCGCGTTCCACCAGCTTTTCAAACGGGTCTTGCACCGCAACCATGCGCGGCGCAGCAGACGCACAATCAAACACCGCGTAAAGCCAGTATTCTTCCCGCCGGTTTGCCGCCGCCGCCCATTCGTTTGTGCTGATATGGATGTTGCCCAGCCGCGCCCGGCCCTTGATTTCAATGCACCGCCGCTTGCCGTCGGGACGGTGGCTCAAAACATCAAACCCCGGCCAGGGCGAGTTCAAACCGGCCAGCAGGGACAATTCCGGCGAGTGAACGTCTTGCACCCGCGCCCCAAGCGCCCGTTCATGGGCCATCACCAGTTCCATCGCCACGCGCTCCACTTCGGCGTCGTAGCGCATACTCTCTTCGTCGTTCGCCGCCGGACGCACCAAAACGTGCGCCAGAAATTCCACCGGCCCGACGCCAATCAGCGCCGGCTCGCGCAACACCGTTTGCTCCGCGTCCTGTGACCGTGCTTCCCACGCCCGCTGCAAATCCCGGATGCGTGCAATCTCGCGTTCCGCCGAGGGATGGCCGTCGTTCCGCCGCTTGCTCCACACCGTCCGCGACTGGACGAGTTCTTTTTGCTCGTAAAAAAATCCCTGCCGCAAAAATTCAATGCGCGAGGCGAGGTCCGCGTTCAGACGGTCGCGATGTTTCTGCGCAAACTCTTTCGCCACCGTCGCCACCATGAAGGCCCGCGCCTCCTCGATGCGGCCTTGGGCCGACACCGCCAGCCGTTGCGCGTCCAGCGGCAGCCCGCCTGTGCGCGGTTCCAGCAAAAGAAATTCCTCGATTGGCCGCACCGTCATCGTTCCGTCCTCATGCTGGCGCACGGCCACGAGGGATTGTTCCAGCACTTCGTCGCCCTTCAGCGCCGCCAGCGACGGATCAGCGCGGCGCAGAATCGTGACGGATGCTAGGTGCAGCAAATAAGAATGGTTCGAGGACGGGTCAACCACCACCGCGCCGCGCATAGCATGTGGCATCGCCGCAAAATTCACCAGTTCCCGGAGTTGGTCGAAAACCGGTTCGCCCGGATGAATCCACACCGGCCCGTCCACACCCCGTTCCGGGCGCGAAAACGTGATGTCAAAATAGTCGCCGGTTTTGGCTTCCAGCATCGGCAGCAATGGATCAAGTGCCCGTGGCCGCGTCGGTATCAGCCGGAAACGATTTTCTTCCAGCGGCGACAGACGCAGATGCAGCAACGGCGAAGCATCCTGGACGAACTGCCGCACATATCCCGGCAGCAGTTGCGAATAAACTTCCGTCGCCATCTTCTCCTTCAGCGCCGGTAATTGTCGCGCCACGTCTCCACCGTCGCCGTAAAGCCGCCGTTCGCGTTCGGCAATGGCCACGACTTGCTCTTTCGTCAGTTGCCCGCCCAAGTCGAGCGCAAGCTGGTCCATGTCCTCACCATCCAGCGACCGGCGCATGTAATCAGTGATGCTCTTGCCCTCGAAAATGCGCCCGATGACATCAAACACCTTCTCGGATTTCAATTCCTTGCGGATGGCTTCCAGTTTATCCAGCAGTATTTTGACGACTTTGCCTTCGCGGGTCTTGCCCGCAATCAGGTTGATGATGAACACTTCCGATTTTTTCTGGCCGTAACGGTGAATGCGGCCCATGCGTTGTTCCAGCCGCGCCGGATTCCATGGCACGTCATAATTCACCATCACCCAGCAGAATTGCAGATTGATGCCTTCGCCGGCCGCATCCGTGCAAACCATGATGCGCGCCCCGCCATCCTCAATCGGCTTTTTGAAAAACGCGACCTGCTCACCGCGCTCGACGTAATTCATGCCGCCGTGGATGCTGGCGACTTGACCCGTGAAGCCCAGGCCGTCCAGCCGGCTTTTGAGATATGTCATCGTGTCCCGGTGCTCCGTGAACACCAGCAGCTTCTCATTGCGAAACCGCTTGTCCTCGATGATGCCGCGCAGTTTTTCAAACTTCGATTCGTGCCCAAGCTCTTGCACCTTACGTGCCAGCACCAGCAGTTTCGCGACATGCTCTTTTTCGATTTCCAGATCGGCGATGGTGGTCGCGACAAAGCTGCCAAGGATTTCACCTTCGGAACGCTCATTCTCCTCTTCGCCGTCGCGCTCTTGTTCCTCATCAGCGGTGCGACCTTCAAACGGATCGTCATCTTCGCGCAGCCGCTCCGCCTGTTTTGCGAGTTTCACCAAATCAATGCGCCCGGCCACCACGTCCTGAATCACGCCGTCCAGCTTTGCCAATCGCCGTTCCATCGAGCGCAGCAAGGCGTAGGTTGAACTCGCCATGCGCCGCTGAAAAACACCCAGCGCCAGTTGCGCCGCCGTCTTGTTCAGCATTTTAGCCCGGTTGTAAATGAACCGCAGATAATCCGTCGTCTGGTCGTAAAGTGCCTGTTCGCTCACCGGCCCTTGCGTCAGGTCGTAGGAAAAAGTGTCCGTCGTGCGGCGTGGATAAAGTGGCTTGCCTTCAAACGTCACCATTTCCTCTTTGGTGCGGCGGATAAAAAACCGTTCACGGCTTTCGCGCGGCATCGCCTGAAATGCGTCAATGGTGCTGAAGGTTTGCGGGTCGAGCAGCTTCCACAGCGCGAAAAACGGATAATCTTTGCCCATGTGCGGCGTCGCCGTCAGCAGCAACAGATGCCGGGCGCTCCAGCCAAGATTCCATTCAGTCTGGCGATTCGCCACGCCCGCCAGTGCCTCCGCTAGTTCATAACGTGCCGACCGTCGCACTGTGAAGTCTGGGTCTTGCCGCGCCGAAAGTTTGTGCGCCTCGTCAAAGACCACGAGGTCGTAAGGCATCACACCGGCTTCCGCCAGCCGCAGGAATGCCCGCTCGCCGCGCAACGTGTCCACGGAGCAGATGACATGGTCGCAGTTCGGGCCGGTGGAAAAGGGGTTGCTGTTTCGCGCCGCGAGATCCGCGCCGGTCACGACGGCAAATTCCATTCCAAACAATTCGCGTAATTCGTTCTGCCAGTTGCCGACCAACCCAGCCGGCGGCACGATGAGGATGCGCTGGATCAAACGACGAGCCAGCATCTCGCGAATGTAAAGCCCGGTCATGATGGTTTTGCCCGCGCCCGCGTCGTCGGCCAGCAGGAAGCGGAGGCGCGGTTGCTTGAGCATGTGCTCATAAACGGCAATCCGTTGGTGAGGCAGGGCATCAATCTTGGAAACTTCCGTAGCGAACGCCGGATTTGCCAGATGCCCGAACGCCAGCCGTTCACCTTCCACCATCGCCCGAACGGCCAACCCATCGCCCATGAAGTCCACCGCTTGCGGCTGAACCGGCCTGCCCGTCCGCATATTATTCTCCGACTTTTCGCCAATCACATCCAAGAACTTCTCCCAAAACATCGGCGAAGGCTCGACGCGCCCCTTTTCCCAGCGCGAAATCGTGACATTCGTCATCCCCAGCCGCTTCGCAAGTTCACCTTGCGTCCACCCCCGCGCCCGCCGCTTGGTTTTGACTAAATCCCCATAATTGTTTGGAACATCGGCCATTGGAGTTACAATTTAACACAGGTTAAAATCACTTGTCAAGCGGCAAGAGACATGATATGCTAAAAACATGTCTGCATCAATTTTAGCCAGATTTCAAGGCACACACGGTCGCCGGCGCCTTATCGAAGCCCTGCGTCTCCAACAAATTGTCGCAGATCAAGAAACCTTGGCTTCACAACTGGCCAACGCAACCCGGCTGGTGGCTTTCGATCCCAAAACCCGTAGCAATGTCGTCATTCGTCAGGGGGCTTTGGACTCCGATATATTCCTGATCGTGAGCGGTCGCGTCTCTGTGCAAGTCAACGGGCGTGAGATTGCTATTCGCAGCTCCGGCCAGCATGTCGGGGAAATGGCCCTCATCGATCCCCGGGCCGTTCGCAGCGCTACCGTCATTGCGACCGAGCCCTCGGTCCTGGCGAAAATCACAGAGCCGGACTTCTCAAGGCTCGCCAGAAAATATCCTCAGCTCTGGCGTCGCTTGGCGATTGAACTCGCCGACCGCCTCCGTCAGCGGGCCAGATTCCACACGCCTCCCAATGAGAAACCCCGGGTCTTCATCGGCTCTTCCGTGGAAAACCTACCCATTGCCCAGCAGATCCAAACCGGCTTGGCCCACGACCGCATGCTGGTCCAGGTTTGGACTGACGGCGTTTTTCGTGCCGCCACCGGCACCATGGACAACCTGTTCAGGGCTGTCAGCAGTTCCGATTTCGCCGTTCTGGTTTTGGCTCCCGAAGACACCGTTATCAGTCGTAAGAAAAAAAGTTTCGCCCCACGGGACAATTGCGTCTTCGAACTCGGCCTCTTCATGGGCGCACTCGGTGGCGACCGGGTTTTCATCGTGAAGCAGCGTGGCGCCAATATCAAAACGCCCACCGACCTTTTGGGAATCACGCCAGCCGAGTATGCCGCTGGAGACGCAGCCACTCTCGCGGCTCGCATCGCCCCGGTCTGCAACGAAATCCGCCAAGCTGTCCATCGGCTTGGTCCCAAATGAGAATATTGTATGAGCCTGACCGCCGACATATCAGCCGAGGTTGACGAAATTTTTAAGACCCAATGGACCGCCCGCGACGGCGACAAAGTGCCCGAACCCGAAGATATCCAACTTGGCAACCATGCCGTCCGCTTGGATGGAACAGTCCTTTACGCCGACCTCGCAGACTCGACAATCATGGTCAATTCAAAACCGGATTGGTATGCAGCGGAGGTCTACAAATCTTACCTCATCTCCGCCTGCCAAATAATCCGTGAGAATGGCGGCGAAATCACCGCCTTCGACGGTGACCGCGTCATGGCGGTTTATTTGGGTGACTACAAAAACACCTCGGCAGCAAAGACGGCCCTCCAGATCAATTACGTCGTCTCGCAAATCATTAACCCCAAACTCAAAGCCCGGTATCCAGAACATAGTTACCAAATCCGTCAGGTCGTCGGCATTGACACGAGCAAACTCTACGTCGCCCGCACTGGCATTCGCGGCTCGAACGATCTGGTCTGGGTGGGCCGTGCCGCCAACTACGCCGCAAAACTTTCCTCAATCAATGAAGTTGGCTACTCTTCCTACATCACCCAAGATGTGTTCAAAATGCTCCACAAATCAGCCAAATTTGGAAACAACGGCACCGGAAATCTAATGTGGGAGCCGCGCCAATCGGATAATGTCTCAGTTTCTATCCACCGCTCCAATTGGACGTGGAATCCAGGTTGAACCGCCAGGAGCGCTTGATCTATTTGCCATTCTATGCAGGTCATCGAGTCCATCAAATTGCGCGAGGTGTTGGAACTTGTTTCCAAGCCGCGTTACATCTTGGGCACGACCTACACGCTAAGCCTCGCCTTTTTTGAGTCTGCCATCATCCCTGAGTTCAACCGCGAACGGCTCAAGTCCTGCCTCATCATCTCCGACTCGCTGGGTTACCACAACGCTCTGACGGAAGCCACCGCGCTTCAGGGCGCGGCTCAGGATTACATGGTCGTGCGTGCCCCCATCTCCGGCAGTTTCCATCCCAAAGTCTGGCTCGTAGTCGGGGATATCGAGGCCGTCCTCCTCACTGGCAGCGGGAATCTGACCCAGGCCGGCTTCATGACGAATGCGGAACTTTTCGATGCTGTTCGCATCACCTCGGATTCCCCGCCGTCGCCAGCGTTGCTTGCCGATGTTCGTTCATTCATCACCGGCTTGGCCGGCATGTGGCACCCGGAAGATCAACAGGAACTTCTCTGCGTTGAAACTCTCACCAACATCGAACAGGCGCTGGCCGGATTGGCAGTGGCCACACATCACGAACCCAATGGCGTTCGCTTTCTCCATTCTTTCCAAGGCCCACTCCTTGAGCAAATGCCCGCCATTCCGGATGCAAAGGAACTGTATGTCGCCGCGCCGTATTTCGGGGACAGCCTCCAAGGCGTGGACTTGCTCACCGCGCGTTACCCCGCCGCCAAACTCCACCTTTATCCGGCAGTGCATTCCGGACAGGCAACCAATATTCCATTGGCACAGTTGAAGAAGTCATACTCCAAGGCACATGTCTCGCCACTGTCAATTCCAGGAAAAAAAGGGGCTCTCGCTCACCTAAAGCTCTATGGCTTGGCCCTCGCCGATGACACCGCCCGGCTATACTGCACCAGTGCCAATTGCACGCAGGCCGCCTGGCAAGGACCTAACGTTGAGGCCGGTCTCTTGCGCACTGTGCCTCTCGCCGACTTGCCCCGCTACTTTGCCTCCGCCACCGACAAGTTGCCAGCCGGACGCTTGGAACTGCATCAATCCCAGAACGACAAGGATACCCTCCATTGCTGGGCGGTGGATACCGGCGCCGGTCTGGACCTGCTCATGTCGAGCGATCATCAGACGCGTCTGCCATTAAGTGATGTCCGGTTCACTGTTCGCGCCGGCAGTTCTATCGCCACCTGCGACAAAAGTTCCCTGTTTCAAATGAGCTGCCGCGCTCACATTCCTTGGACCGCATTTGAAGGTTGGCAGCGTCGTCGTAAAGTGGCCATCTGTCTGGAATTTCAAGCGCGGGATGTGCTCGGTAAAGCCGTTCGCACGATTTGCCTCGTCGAAAACCGGATGCTGCTCAGTGCCGACCCGATTCACCGCAGTGCGTGGCGCGGCGCACTCGCTCTGCTCGACGCTGAGGGAGCGCCCGAGTTGGGTGACATCGCCGCCATTTTTTCTCTGGCCGCTGACATGTTCGACGGAAACCTGATCCGACTCCCCGAGGTCAAGATTCCCGCCGGTCAGCCGCGCCTTAAACCAGATGATAAGGTCGAGCCACCCGCCATCGCAATCTGGCCTCCGCAACCCGATGCTCACGAGTTGCGGAAACAAATCGGCTCATCAGCGCATGGGCAATTGCAATGGTTTCAAAACATTCTCAAGTCTCTGCTCCAAAGTGACGCGCATTCCAACAACCGTGACCTGACGGAGCAAGGGCACGTTCACCTTCCCGACGACGAGCAGGATGCCCCGGAAAGGGGCAGGCGCACGGCGGCGAAAACGGTCACCGACACGGACAGCTTGGATCGCGCGGCGAAGACGGCGAAGCGCATTTGGGATCACGCCTTCAAGGATTATTCGCGGCTCCGCGATAAACTGATACCCCTATGTCCGACTCCCGACAAAGCGCCTAACATTTGGCCCGTCTCTATTTTCGTTTTCCTCTCCACGATGGCGGTGTTTCAGGCTGCCAGACGCATGGCCCCCAACCTTTCCCTGGGCATCACCGCGGAGATTTTGTGCGACGATTTTCTCCGGGCCATGTTCAATTTCCGCCGTCAGCCCGAGGATTACTGCCGCCCAAAGGGTTTTCGCTACACAAGCGATGAGAAATTTCCTCCACTTGCCAATGACTTGCATTTTAATTTCAAGCTTCTACCTCACCCGGACCTTGCGACCGTTATCCTCGCCCTGATGATAGATAGGCGGCAGCGTGAACCAGTGCTATATGGCGTGCCTTCGGCCAAGAACCACCAGTTGGATTTGGTTTGCGGCCCGCAGTTTGTTGCTGCTGCCGACACGCTCGAAGCCTGTCGGCGAATTTGGAGAAGGTATCTGTGTGACCCGAAGCGCAAGGTCATTGATGCCTCTTTTGAGAAGGATTTTGCCGCGCTGTTTCATCTCAATTCCGGGGGGACGCCACCATGAAAGAATTGCCTGATAAACCGTTCACGACGGCAGATTTCTCCCTGCGGGGTGGTGGTATTGACTTTCTCGGCTTGCGCTGGGTTAACCTCACGATCGTCGGCCGGGATTTGATACCGGAACTCAACAACGTCACCGAGGACATGGGAACATTTTTCCTCGGTGGGTGGATTCCGTGGAAATTTCATCAGCTCTGCGCCGGCGGCAGCGATTACACTGAAAAAAATTACAAATCCTTTCGTGAGAAGGTGGAAGTCGCCGTCTCGCTCACGCTCCGCGATGAATTGGACATTCCTCGGGATTGCGGTCAGGTTCGCAATCGCGTCGGCATTACCCAGAAAAACCCGCTCCCAGGCAAACTCAGTTTCAAAGACGCCAAACGCACCGGGCAAAACAGCCTCTACGCCGCCGCCATCTATGGCCCGTCCCTCCATGCGCTGGGACTGATTAAGACCTACCATTCGCAGGCTAGGGATGGAGCGAAATCCTTGGAAATTCCGATTCCGGGTGATGATGAGGATGCCCTCGCCATTATGAAAGGCGTTGACGCGAGCCTCAGCAAATCCGGCAGCTATCAGGCGCTCGCCTCCCTGGATTCATCGGAATTCAAAGCTAAGGATATCAGCAAGCTCGCTGCCAGTGGCCTCGACCCCGCCCGCTATCGCGCGCCTGCCTACGCCCCGCTCAAAGCCAGCTTCCGCCGCAAGCTCCTACCCGCTCAGCTCGACGATCCCGGTTACGCCCGGACACTTACCACACGGCTCATGCTCGCGACATTGAGCCAGCGCAGCCGGCTGACCACGGAACAAATTCGCAACGCCTGGTATACCGGCATGTTTGATGATGGAAAGCAGCTTCAAATCAAGGACCAGGAACTTGCTGACCATTGCCTGCGCTGGTCATGTTTCATGGCGCGCCAATACCAGCGCTATGCCATCGAACTTCTGCTGTGGTGCTTCGAAGATGCGATCAAACAAGGAAATCGCTCCATCGAAGAAGTGATTGAATACTGGGAGCGCCGCTCCAAATCCGCCGGCTTGGATGGGAATGTCGCCTTTGAACAATTCACCCGTGAAAGTGCCGGGAAACTGCTAAAAAAGGATGACTTGGCAACGTCGCAAGCGTGGAATGATACAGTCCATGCCGGAGACAAAATTTTTGAATATGTGGATGACCCGCGCGGTGACAATGCCGTTATCAATGCTCTTCGCATGATTGCCGGGTGGTATTGGCGAATGTTGGTGCGCCAGCAGGAAGGCAAAACCAAGAACCTCCTCAGCCTCGGCGGCGCGGACCGCATGAGTATGAGTTGGTTTCTACAGTGGCTCACCGTCCGCAAAAAACTGTCCGTCCGCATCCTGCTGAAGGAAATATTCTCCAGCCTCATTTTCGCCCAACACATGCGCATCGCTCTCGCTCGCTTTGACGGCACAGCACAACGTCTGCGATTCCTCATCGGCGACAGTGGGATAGAAGCAACAATCAGTGCGCGCAGCGATCTCGGCGAACGTGACCTACCTTGGATGCCCGACCGGCTCGACACACTTGCGGGGTTGTTATGTGATTGCGATGTCCTCGCTACAAAAAACGGAGCTTTCATACGTGGCCCAGCCGCCGGCGAATTCAATTGATATGATCCATGCAAACACAAACGCCGATGCTTTGAATGCTCACCACCTCCTTTCTAAATAATTACCTTGCTTCATTCTTTGGCTACGGCCAATGGACGGCTCCAATATGGTTTGTCGGAATCGAGGAGGCGGGCGGGCGAACCGAATCCGAGGTCGAACGCCGGCTCTCCCTGTGGAATCATCGCGGGAGCAAAGAATTGGAAGATGCTCCAGTGTTCTACCCCAAGTCTGGTAACGACCGCTGGCACGGCAACAAGGCTGAGTTGCAGGCCACTTGGAAACAGTTAATCCGGTTGTTGCTTCTGGCCCGCAACGAGCGCGACGACAAGGCCACCATGCTCGCTAACCAACGCGAACAGCTTGGATCGCTTGCCGGCGACACCTGTTTGGCTGAGTTGTTGCCCTTGCCCTCACCCGACACAGAGACTTGGAACTACCGTGACTGGTCCGACTTGCCGCACCTGGTTTCACGCCAGAAGTATATCACCACGATGTTACGACCGCGTGCCGACGCCTTACAGAAAAAGTGTGCTGCGATTCGCCCCAAGGTCGTCATCTTTTACGGACTTGAACTGGCCGGTGGAACGAGCCTGTTACCAAGCTGGTCGCGGATCGCCGGTGGATGGTTTAATCAGGCAATCGCGGAAGAGAAAATCCTTCTTTCACGCCGCAACGCTCACACAGTCTTCTTCATAACACGCCACCCAGTGAACGAAAGCGATGGCTACTTTTCCCGGATCGGCAAATTTCTTGGCGAGAACCATTCATCCCTCTTCGCAAAGCGCCAATAGATTATTGCTTCATGCATACCGCGCCCTCGTCGCGAGCGGCATACGTTTTTAGCCGCAGCAGCGGTGGTTTCCGTCTGCGGCTCGGCGGCGGCGTTGCGCTCCGACTTCGTTCCCGCCGTCTCTCCGTCTGCGCTCCACTGTTCCTGCCCGCCGACCGCAGACCGAAACATTTTCATAGAAAATAGGGGGGGTGTGATTGCGACTGGCCAATGTTCGTTCATGCCGCTTTGATTTCCTTCGTGTTCATCCGCCTGCTCGACGAGCTGGCCTTCCGTGTAGGCGTGGGGCATGGCGTCTTAACAGCTTGCGCTTGGAGATTCCCCATTACATGGCCGACTTCGGTCCTTTTCCGATGGAATCCCAACCTGCATGCGTCGGTATTTCGTCCAGATTTCATCTTTCAATGTCAGAAGTTCGTCGCGCAACTCCGCTGAATGAAAGCGCCGGTGTCCCTGCTTCAAGTTTTCGATTAGCCTTCGGAGGTTCGGGTATCGCTTCTTGAAATCGTCCGTGCCTTTCTGACCGAGGTATCGGAAGTCTTCGCTCATCAGCACAAAGGCGTTCTCAAAATGAAGGCCGACATCCTTCTTTCGCTGATCCGAGTCTAAGTGATACTTGGCAGAGAGTTTGCGCACCGGCTGGTCATTTTCTAGTCGGTAGATGCAGTCGGCCCGCCTCGCATACTCACGCTGCCGATAGTAGGCGTTTCCCTCCAGTTTGCCGGTCACTCGCGCAATATAGATCAAACGCTCCTCGTATCCCTTGCCGCCAAAACCGAAGATGAGCGACTCCTTCCCGGCTGTCCTGCGAATCTTGGGCTTGCAGATGGCGAGGCTAAGAAGGTTGCCGCTGACACAGGGCGCTCCACCGTTATCGGCAACCATTTTGTAAACGTATATGTCAGGTTCGGTCTTGCTCATACGGGATTGTTCTCCGCCACCAATTCAGGCTTCTGCGCGAGAAACCA
This sequence comes from Limisphaerales bacterium, assembly GCA_003134375.1. GTDB lineage: Bacteria > Verrucomicrobiota > Verrucomicrobiia > Limisphaerales > UBA11358 > UBA11358. The sequence goes on from PLAY01000182.1 coordinate 27,567, forward strand.
GCGGTAAAAATTTGCGGTGTCGTGGAAGGCGGGCAACCTCACGCTGCGGTGAATGTAGCCGTCCTTGATGTCGAGGCCGCCCCAGGCGTCCAGCAGGTCGTTTCTCACGCGATAGACCCGGTCGCGCAATTCGCCGATGGGAATGCAACGGCGGAAACGGCCAGACACGCCGGGTTTCGCACGAACAACGATGTCCCCGTCGCCGGGAACACGGCGCGTGTGCGCGTTTTCCGCCCAGCGTGACTTCGGGACGGACTTGGCCGAAACAATTTCCTCGATCACATACAAACCGATGAGCGCGTAGATCAGCGGTCGCGCCGGACCGTCCACCGGACGCAGAGCGGCGAAGAACGCCAGCAGGTCGCCAGCGGTCAGCAGCGAGGTGATGCGTTTTCCGCGCTGGCCTTGATCGCCGTAGGTGAGTTGTTCAAAATCCGGGTCAAGATGTGTGGGCGTGCCGAGAAGTTCCGGCGGCAACTGCTCACCAAATCGTTTCACCACCGGAATGAACTCGTCGTAACGGCGGGACATGCCATCACGTAGCGGCTTCGTGTCGGTGATTGTGACGTAGGAAAACTCACCAGAGGCCAACCGCATCGGCGCGTTCCAGCAGCCGTCCGTTGAATCAATGCCGACTCTGACGAGCAACCCGTTCATCCTCGCCCTCCGTTCCAGCCAAGCTCCGCGAACAACCCGATGGCGGATTGCTCGACAAGCTGGTCTTCGGTTTGGGTGTGGTGCATGGCGGCTTCTGGACGGCTTTATTTCTTCAACGGTTGGTGGTCGGAAGTGCTGCTGGAGCGGAGATTGCGGGCTTCGCATCTTTGTCTTTAGTGCTTAGCCAAACCGCGTAACTGGAAACATACCCCGTCACCAGCCCGATGATGATGCCGGTGACGATGCCACTGATCCTGCTCTTCCGCGTTGCCCGGAATAGCAGCCGTGCAAATGATTCTTCGGAAACCTTCAGTTGATGGTCAGCAGTCGCCTTATCTTGTTCCAAGGCGGCTATTTCTTTTCGGAGTTGGTCCACCTGATTCTTACTTGTGCTTGCATCGGCCTGAAGTTCCCCAACGGCCGCGATAGCTGCTTCCAAGTCTGCCTTGATTTTGCCCAGTCGAGCAATGCGCTCATCAACAGATTCCGCACTCTGGAAGTCTGCGAGCGAAACGCTGATACCAGCTACCGAGAGCGTCATATTTTTGACAGCCGCGGAGATTACCTGCTTCACATTCTTTGTATCCATATCCTTTTGATCGATTTCATCGGGTTAACGGCGTGCGACGCCTTGCTAAACAATTTGGTTACGGTGTAGGCGTGGGGCATGGCATTGTGATTATTGGTAGCCTGCCGCGCTCCAGTTCGACCCGTGAAGTGCAGCGGGCGCTTGCGGTCCAAGTTCATGGAGGAACTGACAAGCGACCGTGTTGCCGTGTTGCGCGTTGCCACCTCGAAGCACCGCTCCAATCTGGTGGGACATAGCGCGGGGAATACTCGCGACGGAAGACACCACCAATACCTCCTTTGCTCGCGTGAGTGCGACGTAGAAAACACGCCTTTGCTCCTGAAGGTGCGCGGCCTGCTCTGCTGGCGGAAGGTCATTGTCCACAAAAGGAATCAGGCCGTGAATACAGCCGACAATGATGGTGACTCGGCTGGTCAAGCCCTTCGACTTGTGCAGGCTCATTATCCTTACGAAGTCACCTTCGGCGGGCATTTCTGGCTGTGTAATTTCAGTCCGGAGCAAATCAAGCAAGCCTTCAGCATCCTCAATAGCGTCAACCTTGCCGGTCACCAATTCCCGGATTGGGTCGGCCCACGCAGCACCGGTGGGGAACAGGTCGCCAAACAGGTCGGTGATACCAAGTTGGTTTAGGCGGTTCACCTCGGTTTGCAAATCTTGGTAACGGGTTGTGAGTTGATTCACGCTATCCAATTGAAGCTGTCCTGCCGCGACTTGAGCCAAAACCTCGGCGGGCGCGCGGCCGTCCTGCTCGCAGTGGTCACGCAAGGTCGCATACTGACCGCGACGCCACGAAGGGCTTCCGATTCCTAGCCAGTAACGCAAGGCCACGCGGTCCTCGGGATCACTCAGGAGCTGGAGCTTGGTCATCGCGACTTGCGCCTCTTCAGGCACAAGGAGCTTGTCATTGTAAAAGCTGTGGGCAGTAATGCCGAAACCAGGGGCTGCCAAACGACGCTTGATTTCGTTGGCGATTAGCCGACGCGGTGAGAGCACAAGAATTTCTCCGGCAGTAAATCCTCGCTGAGTCACCAAGTGTTGAATGAAAGCAGCAATTCCGTCGGCCTCGGCGTTCAATGTCGGCCACTGGACAACGCGAACCGTGGCCGGTCCAGGTTGTGGTTGCAGTGGGACGAGCCGGTGGTCAGTTCCCGGCGGATAGTTGCCCCGAATCACATTGTCCGACACCGTGACGATAAGTTCCCGACACCGCCAACACTCGTCGAGTTCATGGTCTTCTACGTTTTGGTGGCGATTGCCGAAATCTGTGATGCCTTCAGGATGAGCGTAGCGGAAGCGGTAGATTGATTGGTCAACATCTCCCACGATGGACAGATTCTTGCCCGCCGCCATGACGTCGATGAGTTCCTGTTCCGCTCGATTCAAGTCCTGATACTCATCGACCACGATGTGGTCGTATTGCTGCAAAGCAGGACTCGCGGGGTTGTCGCGTAAATACCGCAGGGCTTCGGGCACAAGCTCGCCAATGAGCATCCCCCGGTGAAATTGTAGCCAGTTGGTGAGCATGATGTGAAATTGCTGGTCGATTGGGTCAATTGGCCAGCCTGGCTGCTGGTGCTGCATCCGCGCCCAGTCGGCTTCAAACGCACGGATTCGCCGAGTCATCTCCCTTCGCGCGCCAAAGTTCCCAAGCGGCTGGAGGTCGGCGAGCAAAGGTTCGACTTCATAGCCGCTAACACCCTTGTTGTTAAAAGTGATTAGCCCTCGCGGAACGCGGCTAAGAAAGGCAAACACGTCGTTTCTCAGGAGAAGTTTGAAGCAGAAGGAATGCACCGTTCCTGCGGAGATGTCATCGCACCCCGGAACACCCATATTTTGAAGTTCGCGTTCGAGGTCGCGGGCTGCTGTGCGCGTGAAAGTAACGGCAAGGATTCGTTCGGGGTCAATGCCATCAACCTCAATCAGTCGGGCAATGCGGCGCTTCATCGCGAAGCTTTTTCCCGTCCCTGGTCCGGCCATCACACGGATACGCGGTGACGTGGATTCCGCAATTTGCAGATGCGCTCCTGTGAGGTCAGTGTTCCAACTCATAATAATTCCAATCCCTTCGCCAGCTTGTGCCACGGGCCTTTCTTGCGTTCGCGGAGCTTGGCAATGAGTCGCACTTTGGTGACGGGGTCGAGTTGCTCCACGTCCTCGATGGTGCAGACGGCGAGGTCTGCGGGATAGCACGAGAGCGAGCGGGTGTCGTCCCATGCGATGTGCTCCAGCCTTTCCCGAATGGGCAAACCGCGAAGCTCGACGAGCAATTTCTCCCGTGCCGATGCTCGGGCGTGCTGAATCTCTGCTTGTTCGGCATTCAGTCGAGCGGCCACCGCATTCTGGATTTGCCGCCGGTGCTCGCCTTCTGGTTTCTGGTTCGCCATGTCTTCCGCCACGCGGCGTTGGCGTCCCCACTCATCGGCGCACCAGCGGTCGAGTGCTTCGCGGCATTCCGCCCACGAACCGGCTGTTCGTTTGGTGCCCTCGAAGGCGTGCCGAATCTTCCGCATCGGGAACGGGATGTAGTCATTGTCGCTGTGGTCCACAATCCACGCGGCCAGCTCCATCGCCCCGACACGGTCGCAGTCCTCCATTGTCCGGTAGGCGCTCTTGATAGCGGATGCCGAACCGCCTGACTTCGTCAACCGCGCTGCCTCAAGGTGAACTACCGCCCGGACCACGGCGCACGCATCGGCCCACGGAATATCCCGCAGCCACTCGAAATCCTGGAACGGATGAATGCTGGCGACGAAGGCGTTCGCTTTCAGTGCGCCCAGAAGTTCGCCGAGCCTTGCCTCGCCATCGGCGCATTGGCCCAAAGCAATGAGCTTTTCCAAAGTCAGCTGGTCTGGTCGTTGGCTGCTCATTTCGTTTCCCGGTGCGTCTCGAAAAGGAAGACGGCCAGCGTGGAAGCCGCGCCGACTGCCAGCTTTGCGTGCCGCGCACTAAGGCCCTTGGAACTTCCATCCTTGCCGTGGCCCGTCCCATAAAGGCCACGTAGCTCTGCGAGTCCGTTGCCAATTGTTCCGAGATTGCTCAAGAGCCGCTTTATTACGTCCGCACCGCGCGCCGCCTCCGGGATACCTTCCGGGACAAGTTTCAATTCCCTCAGCGTTTCCTTTGTGAGCGTTGATACATCAGGCGTTCCGGTCACGGGCTTGCCGCGCTCGGCGAGGATTGTCTTGCAGCATGTCTCGATGAGTTCCTTGGCAGTTCCGATGGCGAGACTTGGGTCGCTCTCTACGGACGCCTCCAACCGCCGAATCTGCTCGGCGAGATGATTCGCGTTCAGAACTTTTGCGTGTTCTTTGAGCGGGCTAAGGCTCGGCCCGCCAGCAAGAAGCCCAGTTGCAATGTGTCGGCATTTCTCGGCACGAGCTTTTGCTTCGGCGTCCGGCGTGAGGTTGAGAGTTGCCTCGTAATCGACCAAAGCAAGGATGAGCTTCCCCACCATGTAATCGGACTCGATCTTCCAAAATGTGCGGACCTTGTTGGCTTTGGAAGTTCCTCCCGCTGTGTATTTCTCGTGATGAATGTCCCGGTCAACAGCCTCGAAAACAAACTCTCCGAAAGTGCGGTCGGAAAATTTGAGAACGTAGCCGCCCTCCATTTGGAAGTGCTTTTCGAGAATGCGCCGGTCTGTCATTGAGAGAGCGCTCATGCGGCCTCCGTTTCGAGTTTCACCTGTCCCGTCAGCAGACGTGGCAGCAGCAGGTCGCGCGTCCGGCGGCGTCCCAGAGGCGTGTTCACGACCGTCTCCGTGGCGGCATCATTTTCCGTTGAGGCAAACCGTTGCATAATCTGTATATCAGGCGCGCGTTGCGCGGAAGGGTATCTCAAAGCGTTCCACTGGCAAAGCAAAGAAGGAATGTGTCGGCGACACAGAATTCCTCGTGTCACCCACGCAAAATGAGAAAGATCAACTCATGCCGCAATTCGAGCGTTACATCGCCATTTGATATAGTTTGCCCGGATACGCCGCCGTGACCAACGCACGGTTTGCTACGCTTCACGGGCTGCCCGTCGCCCCATCCCCTCTCGACGACGCCCGTTCCGCTTCTCAAACCATGCGCTCGTCACGAGCGGGCATCCGCAAAGTGCCGTCATGAGCGGCGGGCTTCCGTCTGTGGCTCGGCGGCGGGGTTGCGCTCCGGCTACGATTCGCCAAACGCATCTCTCCGCGCTCCGCTCCACTTTCCACGCTCACCGACCACAGACCGAAGCTAAAGTCCGAACTCAATGTGGGGTGAAAATTGGCTTGATGTTGTCACAAAAACTAGGCAGTGTTTGTGACAGTAATGAATGAAAACACCAGCCCAACCCGTTGACGTTTCGATACTCCGGTTCATGCGGTCAAACCGGGGCGCTTCAGTATTCTCGCCCAGGAACTTTGACGGATTGGGCAGCCCAGACGCCATCAGGCAGACGCTAAGCCGGCTGGTTAAAGCGGGCAAAATTCGCCGGATTCGCCGAGGACTCTATGATTTGCCGCGCCAGCATCCCATCATCGGCCAGACCGCGCCGGACATCATGGCAACCGTCCGCGCGTTGATGGAAGGCAGTCACGCGCAGTGGCAGTTCACCGGCGCTTACGCAGCAAACGCACTTGGCTTGTCGGACCAGGTGCCGGCCAAGATTGTCATCCTCACGGACGGCGCCCCGCGCCGGGTATCATTGGGGAAGTTGACACTCTTGTTCCACCGCGCCTCGCCGCGCAATCTGTTCGGAGCAGGCAAGCCAGCAGGCTTAGTCATTCAAGCGATTCGCCATCTACGAAATGACCCGGACATTTCCCGGCACATCGTGCGATTAAGAAAACGGTTGGACACAAAGACAAAATCAGATTTGAAATCGTTCGTGCCAAAAACGCCCGTGTGGATGCGGCCCATCTTGCAGCAGATCATTCAGGACTAATATATGAACCCCCTCGAAAAACTTCGCACCGCCGCCAACGCCAAGCCGGGCACGCGGGTCATCGGCATTGATCTTGGCACGACCAACTCCACAGTCGCCCAAGTGCGGTTGCCGTTGCCCGAAAGTTCCTCCGCCGAGTTCGCGTGCGAGTGCGTGCCGCTGGAGCAGGCCACACAAATGAGCCCGTTCACCGGCGCGCTCGTTCCTTCAGTCGTGGCCATCGACAAGGCCGGCAAGGTCTGGATCGGTGAAGGCGCAAAACGGATGCGAGCCGAGCCACAGAAGCACGGACTGAGCCTGGAAAAAAACCTGTTCTACGAAACCAAGAACGACATGGGCCTGCAAAAGCGGTATCACCGGGCCGCCGAGGATTACGATCATGCCCGCAAGATTGCGGGCCATCTCCTCAAGTTCCTGATGAACGGCGCGCGCCAGGCGACCGGTTCACCTCCCGGTCGCACTGTGGTCACCGTCCCCGCCTCGTTCCAGATCAATCAACGGGCGGACACGCTCGCCGCCGCCAAGCTTGGCGGACTTGTCCTCTCGGACTTCGACCTCCTCGATGAACCCGTGGCGGCACTTACGGATTATCTTTTCACCTACGCTGGCGCGGAGGTTTGGGACAAGCCGCAGAATGTTGTCGTGTTCGATTTCGGCGGCGGCACGTGCGATGTGTTTGTGGCCCGTCTTTCCCCTGCCGCCACCGGCGCGGCCTTTGCCATCGAGACTCGCTCCGTCTCCCGCTATCACCGGCTCGGCGGTGGCGATTTTGATGCAGCCATCATTCACAACGTGTTGCTCCCGCAGTTGCTCAAGGAGAACGAACTAACGGCGCGTCACTTTGAGTGGACTGACCGCAAGAAAATCATTGAACCCGCATTGCGTGGCTGCGCCGAGGCACTCAAGGAAGGTCTTTGCCGCGAAATCTCGCAACTTCACTTGCACGGTCTTTACGAGAGCGCCGACAAGACCCAGATTGTAGCCCGGCAAGCTCCGACGAAGGTAACCGTCGGCGGCAGGGACTACCTGCTCGCCCATCCCGAACTCAGCGCGGCCCAATGGGAGGAAATCCTGAAGCCGTTTCTGGATCTGGAAATGATGCACGCCCGCGAAACGGACTACGTGCTGGCGCTTTCCATCTTCGCACCGCTCACCGACGCACTCGACCGCGCGAAACTGCGGACGAAAGACGTGGACATAGTGTTGCTCGCCGGTGGCAGTTCGCTCGTGCCGCAAGTCCAGTGGGCCATTGACAAATTCTTTGCGCAGAGCCGCGTGATCCGTTTCCCGGACAGCACCGCAGCGCAGACCGCCATCGCCCGAGGCGCTGCGTGGACCGCCGCGTGGCTGGAGACGTTTCAGCAACCGTTGGTTTGCCCGGTCGTTTCTCAGACCATTGCACTCCGCGTCCAGGGACGCAACCCCATCCCGCTCGTTCAAGCGGGCACATCCATTCCTTATCCGCCCGATGGCGATTTCAAAATGGTGACCGGTTTGGCCCTGCCCAAACCCTTCGGCGGCACGTTGCGGATCGAAGTCGTGACCTTGCCCGAGGAGCACGTCGTGTTAAACCTGCCCGTCGAGGTCGATCCCAGTGAAGCAGGGGAAGCACTGAATTTTGAGTTTCGGTTCAGCTCAGGTCGCTCCTTTGATTGCGCCGTCGCCCTACGCAAACGCCCTGATGCACGAGTTAAAATCGCGGCGGAGAACCCGCTCATCAATGTTTCCAACCCTGGAGCGGTCCGTGTCGAGATCGAAGAAATCGAAGAGGATTTGCGCGACGCCGGCGGCCTCAGCGCCCGCCATCGCGACAAGCTAATGCGCCTGGCCGAACTTTACCGCGAACTCCGCATGCTGGAGAAGGCGGTCGAGGTGCTCAAGAGCGCTTCCCGCGCCGTCGGCCGCCCGGATGCCGAAATCCTAAATCGTCTCGGCATGTTCTACGATGAACTCGGCGACCTCAACCGGATGGAGGCGCACTACGCCGAAGGCGCGCGTGTGTCCGGCAATTGGGGCGGTCCATTGTTCAATTGGGCACTCCACCACAAGCGCCGCCGCAATTTTTCCGTCGCGCTCGAAAAAGTGGACGAGGGAATTGTGCGCGAGCCGGATTCCGCGCCCTATTACATCCTGCGGGCGCGCATTCTCGAAGGCTTGGGCCAGACGACCGCTGCCAAGGAAGCAGCGCAAGAGGGCTTTCGTCGCTTCCCACCCATCGAGATTCAAAGTCCCTGGCAATTGGGCTGGTATGAAGACGCGGCTGAGTTCCTTGGACGTGCCGACGACGTTAAATCGGCACGCAAAGCTCGCGAACGTGTGCGCGGCCAAAGCAAGACCACCAAGGCCGGTGAGAACGATCTCCCGGTCCTTTCTCAACCGTAGCCTAAACAACGCCATGCCATCTGTCCTCCATGACAGCCAACTGACTCGCGAGCAGCGCACCGTTGTCGAATTGCGCCCTGACCGCCATCACCTCGTCATGGGACCACCCGGCTCCGGTAAAACTCAGGTGTTGCTGCATCGCGCCCGCTGGCTGCGTCAGACCTACAAAATCCCACCCGAAGGTTTTTGCGTGCTCGTTTACACGAACGTGCTCACCTACTTTCTCCGCCAGTCTTTGGACTTCCTCGGTATTCCCAAGGAGAACGTGCGGACCTTCGATGATTGGTGCGCCGAATTGTGGGATCAATTTGTTCGCAAGCCCAAACCTCGCACGCTGCCGGATCGGCGCGGCAAGTCATTCATTGATTTTGCAGCCGTGCGGACGGGCGTGCTCCAGAGTCTTCAAGCCATTGCGACTTCGAGTGCGAGCGCCAACCAGCACAAACCCAGCCTCGATTTCGTGCTCGTGGATGAAGGGCAGGACTTGGATGCAACCGCCTACGGCATCCTCCGCATGGCCACAAAACACCTGACCGTTTTTGCCGACGCCCGGCAACAAATCTTCGAGGGCGGGGCTTCCGTGCAGGAAATGCAAAAGCATCTCAGCTTGACCGGCCAATCCGCTTCCCTCTTGCCCGCGTATCGCAATTCCCCGGACATCGCCAAACTCGCCTCCTATTTCGGCAACGCCTACGACGGCCTCAACTATCTGGCCATGGAACGGCAGAAGCCCTGCCTCTACGTTGCGAACGATTGGGATGACGAGATGGACAAGCTCGCGGACGTTCTGCGCGAACGGCGGCTCCTGAATCACAAGTGCGGCATCATTGTCCCCACCAACCGCGACCTGTTCAGCGTCGCCAACAAACTTGGGGAACGCGGAGTTGAAGTTCACAAGGCCATCGCTGCCCGCCGGGGCGGCACGCCGCCGGACTTCGATTGCCTCACGCCGACGATCGCATCCTACCATAACGCCAAGGGACTCACCTTTGATTGCGTCCTCATGCCCAAGTTGGTCGAAAACAACTTCCAGCGCGTGGAGGGGGAGCGTCGCCATCGCCTGCTCCTCGTCGGCATCACCCGGGCCACGCAATGGGTTTATCTGAGCACCGTTCGCGGTTGGGAACTACGGGACTTGGACCTCTTCCGTCAGGCATCCGCCAACGGCGATTTGTTCATCAAGGAAAACGCCAACCCCGTCCCGGTTTCCGCCACCCCGACGGCCCCGGTTTCCGGCGACGACGACAACGACGCCTCGTTCCTATGAACGAACCAGAAATCCAACCCGGCATTCGCGTTCGCATCATCGGTAATCCGGAGCGTAGTGGCACTATCACATCGCCGCCGAATTCCAAATACGTCAACGACGTTCTTATGGCGCGCGTTCATTTCGATGGAACGCATGTTCCCGCTTGGCAACGCGCCGCCAACCTCGAAGCTATCTCCGCACAGGCCGACCCGCTGGACGACCTCCGCCACGGACGCGTTCACGGCATTGCCAGCTTCCAGCGGATTCTTACGCATGAAAAGTTGAGCGGACGCCTCGCGAATGTCATCTACTCGATGGAAACCTCCCAGACGGAGTTTCTTCCCTATCAATTCAAGCCGGTATTGAAGCTCCTCGAATCTCCCACGAACAGCCTGCTGATTGCCGACGAGGTCGGTTTGGGCAAGACCATCGAAGCTGGACTCATCTGGACTGAACTTCGCGCCCGTTCGGGTGCGCGCAATCTTCTGGTCGTTTGTCCGCCTCACCTGCGCGACAAGTGGCAAACAGAATTGAAAAACCGCTTTGGCGTGCGAGCGGACATCTGCAATGCTCGGGAACTTTTAGAGCACCTTGCCCAGCTTAAACAGGACCCAAATCATTCCTTCGCCGTCATCTGCTCCTACCACGGCCTTCGTCCGCCGGCAAAATGGGAGGAACAACTTCCCAACGTCAGCCCCCAGATTGGGTTGGCCCATCTCCTCTCCGAATTGTCCGTGGATTCAACCCCGCTCGACCTCGTCGTAATGGATGAAGCACATTACATGCGCAATGGTGGAAACTGCACCGCAGAACTCGGCGAGTTGGCGACGGCGGCGGCCGCACACCGCGTCTTTTTGTCAGCTACACCCATTCACACCCAGAATGAGAACCTTTACAATCTGTTGCGCTTACTTGACCCGGACACGTTTAATAGCGAACACGCCTTCCGCAGTATTCTCGAAGCTAACGCGCCTCTCGTTCGGCTCCGCGACTTGCTCCTGAATCCACATGGTCTGTTCCCGGAAATTCGTGAACAGTTGACCGCAGCGGCGTCCAATCCCTTTCTCGCGGGCAGTCGTGTGTTGGAAAGTCTCCAAAAGGAACTAGCGGGTGATTCCAATCTGTTGTCCAGTCCTCAGAGTCGCAGCGAACTCGCACACCGTGTCGAAAGAGTCAATCTCCTAGGCTATGCCATCAATCGCACACGCAAACGGGACATCCCCGGCAAACGAGTCGAGCGCGAGGTAAAGACGGTCAAGGTAACACTGTCCGAGCACGAGCGTGCTTTTTATGATGGCGTCACCGAATTGGTGCTGCGTTACGCCGACCAACATGACCTTCCGGGTGGTTTTCTGTATGTCATGCCTCAACGTCAAATCGCCAGTTGCATGGCTGCGGCCTGTGCCCGGTGGGCGTCCGTGTCGGGCGAAGTCGAAGAAGATGTTGAAGTCAGCCCCGACTCCAGCGGAGCGGAGGAAGACCCCCATGGACCTGGCCCGCTGGTTCAATTCATCAGCGAAAACATCCGCGACCTTGCGACCACCGCCCAGCTTCAAACTGAAGACACCAAGTTTCGGATGCTCGTGCAGACGCTTAAAAATTACTGGCAGGAATACCCATCCGGCAAAGTCGTGCTCTTCTCTTACTTCCGACCAACGCTACACTACCTCCGCAATCGTCTTGCTGCCGAGGGTGTTCAGTCATTCCTGCTTCTCGGCGGAATGGCTGAGAGCAAGCAGGACGTCGTAAATGGTTTCCGTAACTCCGATACGATTCGACTACTGCTCTCCTCTGAGGTGGGAAGCGAAGGTTTGGACATTGAGTTCGCACGCGTTCTCATTAATTACGATCTGCCTTGGAATCCCATGGTCGTTGAGCAACGCATTGGCCGCCTTGACCGCATTGGCCAGGAGGCGGACCAAATTCTGATCTTCAATCTCATAGCTGAAGACACAATTGATGAGCGCATCTACGAACGCCTTTACAAACGCCTCAATCTGTTCCGCCGCGCCTTGGGCGATCTTGAACCGGTCTTGGGTCCGATCATCTCGGAATTAACCCGCGACTTGCTCACTCACAGACTGACCGAGCAGCAACAGCAGGAGCGAGTCAAGGCCGCCGAACAGGCCATTGCCTATGGTATTCGGGTTCAAGAGGAACTCGAAGAGAAGGCTGCTGTCCTTGCCGCTCACGGTGATTACATTCTGAGGCAAGTAGAAGCGAGTCATAAACTACAACGCTGGATTAAAGCCGACGAAATCGAACGCTACGTTTTGGACTTCTTCCTTAAATGTTTTCCAGCAACGCGCTTGCAGTGCGCAAATGCCCGGGAACACTGTTTCGACATCAGCCTAGATCAGGATGCGTTCTGCGATTTCGACCGTTTCCTGCAAATTCACAATCTTGTCGGGCAAACACGGCTTAACACCACCCAAAATCGCCGGATTCGTTTCGACAACCGCACGTTCTTGAAAAGTCCGGCTGGTGATGAGATCGTCAGCCAGTCCCATCCGTTTGTGCGCTTTGCCGCCTGGAAAACCCGGACCGATCAACTTGTTCAATCCGTGCCTGTCGCAGTCCAACTCACCCGGTCGGCACTTCCCGAGGGAGTCGTGCCCAATGTCTATGTCTTCAACGTTCAACGTTGGCAGGTTGCGGGTTTGCGCGAAGTCGAAAAGTTGCACATCGTCGCGGCCTCGCTAGTAGATGGCCATTTGCTTGACCAAAACCTTGCCGAACGCCTTGTTGACCACGCGTTGACCGACGGCGAAGATTGGCGTGACCCCAATCTGGACGCCAATCTCGCCCTGGTCGCCGAGCGGGTGATAACATTGGATGACTTGGCGTCCGACGAGTTTCTGAAGTTCGAGCAACAATGCATGGATGAAAATCAAGACCGGGCAACTATCCAGATAACCTCGATTGACCGCTTCGAGTCCCGCCGACTTCAGAGGCTGAACGAAGTTCTCCGGATGCACATGGATAAAGGCCGCTCCAGTCTTGCCGAGGCCACCCACGGGCAAATAACCAAGTTGAAAGAGCGCTGCGAAGTGCAGCGGCGAGCAATACGCGACCGTGCCAAAACCGAAGCTGCGTATCACCAGATATGCTGTGGCCTGATCAGAGCGACGTGACCATGATTTTCAAGGACTAGCGAATGGCAAATTGGTTTAAGAGCATACTTGGTTGGTTCAAGCAACCGATCGCTTCGGGCTCCACGCCGCAGACGGACGCTACCCAGCCATCGCCCTCAGCATCCCCGGCTCAGGCCAATCTGTCCGACAAGAAAAGCAAAAGGCCATTAACATTTGAACCATCCACAACTCCAAAGCCCGAACCTGAACGAGCCGAACCCTCCACGGTTACTCGCTACCAAGAATCTTCCGCGCTGACCTCTTTGCCTGCACCTCCGTTTTCTTCGCCTCAATCTGTTGCGGACCTGACGATCGGCTTCGATTTGGGCACCAGTTGCAGCAAAGTGGCTGTTGGCGACAGCATACTTGGCAGTCAACACGGCGTGCCATTCAACACGCGTGCGCACGGAGTCGCGAAATACCTTTTCCCCACCCGATTCTATGAAGGTGCTGACGGGATTTCCTTGTCCTCTGGTCAACAGGCCAAGTTTGTATCGAATTTGAAACTCCGGCTGACCGAGGCTGTGGAAAACCACGGCGACACAAGCGGGTCGGAAACTGACTTGGCAATTTACGTGGCACTCGTGTTGAAACACACCCTTGCGTGGTATGAGCAACATCGCGCTGGCGACCATCGCGCTAGGGCGCGTTGCTGGTGGCTAAGTTTCGGATTTCCGGCCAAGCGCGTGGATAACAATCCACGACTTCATAAAACGTATCAGCGCTTTGCCGGGGCTGCCATCCAGGCCGTGAACTCAGGCGAGCACATAACTCGCGAATTGATCCAGCACTGTCTCGGCGGGACTCCGCTGGATGGAGATTCAAAACAGGTGCTTTCCTTGGATCGGGTGAGTTTCTATCCAGAGATTGCCGCCCAACTCGCGGGTTATGTCTATTCCCGCTACCGCACCACCGGGCCGCTGATGCTTATCGATGTCGGCGCCGGCACGCTCGATATTTCCACCTTGATCCTCCACCAAAACGCGCATGAAGAAGTGTGTTCGTTCCACTTCTGTGAAGTTGCACAGCTCGGAGCGTTCCGTTTGTATGAACAAATCCACCATGCCCTTGCCACCGTTTCGCCGGCTGCCGTGGACACTTTGGTCAGCATCGGTTCCGACCAGGATTGGCATGTCCCCGAATCCGCTGGTGAATACTTGCGAGCCATCTCGGTCGTCACTAATCCCATGAAGGCTGCCTTCCATTCGACGCGGGAGACATTCGCACTGAAATGTTTAGAGAAGGCATTATCGAACTTCTCCGCCTTTAAGCAATTTCTGGATCAACCATTTCGCGACGCGGACCAAAGACCACAGGCATTTCGCCAAAACGTGAACATCATTCTGTCCGGCGGCGGAAGCCGTGCAATTTTTTACCGTAAACTCTTTCCTGAGCGATTGGAAGAAACTGTTGTAAACAGCGGTTTGACCACATGGAAGCTGGACCCCGGACGAAGGAAGATCGACGGACAGGGATTCCATCCTCGCCATTTGATGAAGCCCGATAAGTTCATCGTCAGTGGTGTCGAGTCCGACGACTTTGATCGCTTGAGTGTCGCACATGGTTTGTCACTCAGTTCTGAAACCCTTTTGCAGATTACCGCCAAAGAAATGTCTGACCGGCAGTGGAATGGCCGTTGAGTTCAGGCCGCTCGCTCCCCCCCCCGCTCGGCGCAACTTGTGATTACAGCCCGTGAAACGCCCGATGCCGGTTGATTGGGCACGAAAATACACAACCGCGCGCAACTCGCCCAGCCAAGGATTGCCTTAATTTGTGAAAAAAGAGTGAGACTTCGGAATTTGCTCCATTCGTTTTTTACTGCCGCCGTGACCAACGCGCGGTTTGCTTCGCTCCACGGGCTGACGGTCGTCCCTGTCTCCCTCTCGACCACGCCCGTTCCACTCCGCAAACCGCGCGCTCGTCACGAGCTGCAATAAATTAGCCGCATCAGCGGCTGGCTTCCGTCTGCGGCTCGGCGGCGGCGTTGCGCTCCGGCTCCGTTCCCGCCGTCTCTCCGCCTACGCTCCACTGTTTCCGCTCGCCGACCGCAGACCGAAGCCTTTTCAGACAAAACTACAAATCTGTGCGCCGAACATTTTCAATTATCGAGCCAATGGGCGAAGCAGACTCAATTTCAATGGGCGCGGCCAGTGGGATGGTTTCGTTATCGCGGCATCAGCCTGATCACCGTGACCGATGATTTTTCCGCAAGTGCATGATGCCGTTCGTTTCCGGTTGATAATTTTGAAACCGAACTCTGGTTGTCCAAGGTCATACTGAAAACGTGAATGAGGCAAGTCACTTGTTCCGGCCAGCCAATTGATTGCGTATCCCGCCGCAAGGCTGCCGGCATTTGTCGTCAAATAGCCAACCGTCGGAAGTTGCGCGAGATCCCCGCCCCAATATATCGTGCCGTCCTCGCCACGCTTGGCCGCTTCCGCTGCCGCATCTTTCCGCTGCTTGCGTTCATCGTCGGTCATGCACTCAACGGTAATTGGCCATGTGCTGACGCAGTTGGAGCAAAAAGCACAGGGCAATTCGGGTGCATAGCGCGTTATCTCCACAAGTTGAGCCGTCACCTTGCCGTCGTGGCCTTCGGGCATGACACCGACATCAATTGCTGGCACAAAATACCGTGCGGCAATGTCGCCAAGCGCTGCACGCCCATGATGCGTGTCGGTGCAGCCAAGCAATAAATCACATCGCAGAAGTTCACCGAGAACCTCCTCATCGAGGATGTTTCCCACGAACGCTGTGATTCGTGCCGACGGATTGATTTCCCAAATCATTTCCGCCATCAACTCGATTTTGTAAGGCAGCGGATTCCTTTGCGTGTGCGCGAACCGGCTGCCGTGGATACGCTCCAAATTCGAGCGGTCAAACCGTTGGTAATCCACAATCACAAACTCGCCGACGCCGGCGCGGGCAAGACATTCGATTGCGGGCGATCCAGTTCCAGAACAACCGATGATTCCAACGCGAGATTCCGGCAATTTTCGCGCGGCACTTTTGCCATACAATTGTTCCAGACGAGCCGTGACGGATTCTTCGGCGCAGTCCGAATCAGAAATATTCGGCTTGGGGATTTCGATTTCATCGTTTTGCAATCGGTCATAGGGAAAGGTTGGCGTGATGAATTCCGAAACTGGAAACCATTTTCCTGAATCAAATGCCCGACCGCTGAAAACGAGTTCCTCGTTGTCGCGACGATTCAGAATCAGACTGCAATATGGCCGCGAATTGCCATACGGTTCAAACAAGTCCGCAAAATAGCCATCCATGTCGTCATCAGAGGAGCTTGGCGAAACGCCCCAGCCGTGCGGATGCGAATGGGCGATGCCGATTCCAAACGGTGTGCCTTCCAGTTCTTTCAGCGCCCGTGAAATATATTGCGAGCGAAACGAAACGATGGAGCTTTGCCGGTTCAAATCGCCCGGCAACGGCGGCATCGCGCTTACAAAAGTCACAGCCAATCCCCATGCCGTTCGCCGGTAACCGAAGCGGAAGAAGCTGCCCCATTCGCGCTCTGGATGGCGCTGGAACAGTAATTTTTCAAACTTCTTCCGCTCCGGTTCCGTAATGCGAAACAGACATGAGCGCCTTGAATCGAATTCAGGGAATTTCATGTTTAGTTCGCTTTGTAGAGCCAGGACAACATTTCATCGTAATAGGTGTGGAAACCGTAACGGTCTTTGTTCCACGCTGCCCCGTTTCCGCTATACGGGTGGATGCTGATTTGCCGCCATACGCGACCACCGAATGTTTCAGCCCCCTGAACGCCACCCGGCACGCGACCCAAAAGTGGCGAGCCTTCCGGCAGATAGGCGTTATCAATAAATGCCGCCGGATAACCGCCCGGCACTTTTACCAGCACGTCGGAACTGCCCGCCGGATGTCCGGGCCGCGTTGGGATTCCCACATATACAACCGCAGGCACTGGCTCGGTGAGCAGCGTGACATTCACTCCATTTTCGCGGAGAAGCGCAATTTCACGCTCAACCCGGCTCGATTGGAAGCCCGCGTTCACGTCGTTGCGGATGACCTTGAATTTTTCGCATTCGTGAATTTTGATTTTTTCCGCCAGACCGACGGGGATTTCCTTTTCGTCATGCTCGCCTTCAAGTCTGGAAACCGTCGTATTTTGCGGCTTGTCGTAAACGAGCGCGGCAATTTCCAAACCGGTCATTTCGGGTTTCACTCCCTGCGTTGAGTTGAACTTCTTTTTGTTGACGATGATCGTCAGCAGGTCGGTCCGTTTCCGCGAACGGAACACTTCACCGTCCCCAAGATTCACGGATGCGTCATCGCCGATGATTTCATCTGTCGGCGACTCGAAATCTTTGAGGAGTTCAACTTCATCAGGCAGATTGAACAAATCTCGAATCGAACGTCCGTTTTGGTCCGGCTTCACGACGATTTCCCAGCGGTCGTCAACATCAATGACGCGCTTGGCTGGGGCTTCGCAGCCAGGTCGCGTCTCAACGTCACATGCGGGCACGGAATAAAATACCGTGCCCTCGGCCAAATCCGCCGTCCCATTCTCCGGCATAATCACGTCATGCGGGGAGTTATGGTCGCGAATCAGCGCGTGGTCTTTTGGAATGTTCGCCTGCTCCTTGATGGCGGCCACCTTGACTAAGCGGCCCGGCATCGGGAAAAGTTGATCATTCACGACAATCGCTCGTTTTGGCGCAGGGCGACAATCTTGCGCGTGTTTTGCCCCGGCATCGCCGAGGCCCATTTCTGGTTCAGAACTTGCGTTCATATTATTTTTTGCAAAAACCCTGACGACGCGCCATGTTCTTGCGGGAACTTCGTTCCGGCATCACAAGACGCCAACAACGTAGTTCGCTATACAAGTAGTCCTCGCTATTGCGAACGTCAACTATTTTCTTTGCGACTTTTTCGTGCTTGCAAGTATAGCCTGAATTTGGGAAGAATTACCCGACATGCAGAAATCCATTTATGAATACCGTCGGTGACAGAATTAGAGCGCGCCGGCAGGAACTTGCCTGGACGCAGGAACAGCTCGCGGAGAAAGCGGGGATCAGCAAGGGCTTTCTTTCCGATTTGGAGACGGGCACACGAAATGTCAGTGCCGAATACTTGCTTAAAATAGCTCAAGCACTAAACGTCACGTTGGACTTTCTGATGAAAGGTGACTCCAGCAAACCCAGCACGAGTGAGGTTCAGATACCAGCGAGACTGTCAGACACAGCGAAACAGAAAAATCTGACTTTCGCGCAAACACTAATGTTGCTTGATATGCGACTTCAAATAAAAGCGCACCGCAGCAACACTCAAAGCGACGACCTTGAAAAATTCGATTGGGAACGATTTTACGAGGCCGTGAAACATTTCCTAAAATGAACACGTTAAGTCTCGACCCTAAAATCATCGGCATGGCCAGAGCCTTGAAGCTCGACGGGAACGATTCCGTTCAAGTCATCATGGGCTTTTGCCGCAAGCGCATAACCAAAATGCTGAAGTCGGCGGCGTCCGTCCAATCAATCTGGGATTTTGAAACAATTGTTTGCACGCATCTGAATTTGGTTATCCACGAAATTTGGAACGACGATGAATTGCGCGATTTCAGTCAGCGTTACGCAATGGACGAAGGCGACCCAAAGTTTGCGGCTTTGGAAATGGAATTGGAGGGCGACGACACTTATGGTGTCCTTTATCAACGCAATGCGCTGAATGAGGCCGGGGAATATCAGTATGTTGCGTTTGTGGATTGTCGCGGTGATAAGAAGCACAAGCGTTTTTTCACTCGCTGGCATGAAATTGCCCACTGTTTGACGACCTACGAACAATTCGAGTTCCCGTTCAAGCGAACGAACGCCGCCGACATCGAGAAAGACCCCGTTGAAAAACTGATGGACATGATTGCCGGCGATTTGGGATTCCTTGAACCTCTTTTTCGTCCGGTGCTTCATGGCGAACTTGGTAACAACCGATTGACCTTCGACACGGTTGAAGGTGTTCGGAATCGGTTCTGTCCAGATGCCAGTTTTCAGGCGACGCTCAATGCTTGCGTAGCCCATGCACCCACGCCGATAATTTTAATTGAAGCTGGCCTTGGCTTGAAACAAAGCCAAAAACGCGAACTGCGTGATACCCAACTTCAACTGCTTCCAACCCGCCCGCCGAAACCATGCTTGCGCGTGCTGCGGTCTATGTCAAACGGCGCAGCGCGAAAAACCGGATTTCTGGTTCACAAGAATTGGCGTGTTCCAGGCTTTTCTGTGATTGCGAAGGTTTTTAATTCCGATCTCGAAATCAATGACAAGGCGGTGGAAAACCTCGGCTCATGGAAATCTTCTGACGGAAGCTCACTTCAATATGTGAATGTTTTAATTCAGGCGCGCAAAATTCAGGGCAGAGTTTTTGCGATCATCAGTTTGACGGAGTGATTTAATCTTCAACTTCGCCGCTTATTTCCACTTTTTAGTCCCATCGTGACCAACGCGCGGTTTGCTTCGCTTCAGGGCTGCCGGTCGGCCCTGTCTCCCTCTCGACCACGCCCGTTCCGCTTCGCAAACCGCGCGCTCGTCACGAGCGGCATTTGCGATGGGCCGCAAGACGCGGCGGGCTTCCGTCTGCGGCTCGGCGGCGGGGTTGCGCTCCGGCTTCGTTCCGCTAGGCGCTCCTCTCCGCTCTCCGCTCCACTTTCCCCGCTCGCCGACCGCAGACCGAAGCCGCGTCAAACGATGTGAAAGTTTGCGGCATCTCAATATGCCCAATATAATCAAACCGTGCTAAAGCTCACCGCCCAAGACTTTCATCGCCGATATGCTCCTACCGAGTGCGATCTGCGCATCTTTCTGCGAGAACGCGGCGTCGAGGAATCGCCACCCTCGGAATTTGAGCAAGTCCTCATGCGCCTGGGCCAGCGTTATGAAGCAAAACATCTCGCCACATTTCCTGAAGCTATTGATCTGCGGTCGTTCGAGTCAGACAAGCGGTTTGAACAAACCGTGGCACTCGTAAAAGATGGCTGTCCGGTCTTGTATCAGCCGGTTTTGAAAGTTCAAAAACCGCTCGACGATGTTGAAAGCGAATTCATTGGCGAGCCTGATTTTCTTCTACGGGAGAGAGATGGTTACATCATCCGCGATGTCAAAATGGCGCGGCGAGTTGACGAGGGACATCATCCAGAAATCGTGTTTCAATTGCAGTTCTACGGCTGGCTTTACGAACAGGTTTTTGGCTTGCCTCCGATCAGGCTCGAAGCCCTGAATGGTCAAGGTGACATCGTTCCTATTCCGTCTAACCATCAAGCCGTGCTCGCTGAATTACGGGCGTTGATTCGCCTGAAACGATTGTCGCAAGAACCATACGAACCTGTTGGGTGGAGCAAATGCATCGGCTGCGGGTTTCGTGACCATTGCTGGCCGAAGGCGGTAACAGCGAAGGACGTTGCCCTGGTCTATGAGATTGATCAAAGCCTTGCTGCGGAATTGCATGAACACGGAGCAGCAAGCATCTCGCAACTGGTGGAGCATTTCAATGCAGACAGCTTGAGCGGATTAAAACGCCCGTGGGGGAAAAAGTTCCAAAAAGTCGGCAAAAGAGCCGCTATGATTTTGCAGCGGGCGCGCGTGATGTTGTCGGGACAGGAGGTTGTTCTTCATCCGCCAATCATCCCGCATCATGAACATTACGTCATGTTCGACTTGGAGGGGATGCCCCCGCACCTGGATGAACTCGACAAAATCTATTTGTGGGGAACGCAGGTGTTTGGAAAAACCCAAGGCAAGTTCATGCCTGCCGTATCTGGTTTTGGAGACAACGGCGACCACGAAGGCTGGAAACAATTCCTGACAAATGCCCAATCCATTTTCCAGCAGTTCGGCGACATTCCGTTCATTCACTGGCACCATTATGAAAAAACCCATTTGGACGACTATGTGGAACGCTACGGCGACGCCGAAGGGATCGCCGCCCGTGTCCGCCGGAATCTGCTCGACCTGCTGCCCATTGCACGGGACAGCGTGTTGCTGCCGTTGTCGAGTTACAGCCTGAAGGAAGTTGAAAAATACGTAGGGTTCAAGCGCAGCCAGACCGAATACGGCGGTTCATGGTCCATTGCCAAATACATCGAAGCGACCGAAACCCTCGATGAAAATTCCCGCAACAAATTGATTGGCGAAATTTTAATTTACAATCAGGAAGACCTGGCGGCGACTTGGGCAGTCTTTGAATGGCTGCGGGCGAAGGCATCTTGATGAACACCTCTGAAACACCACACGCAGGCATGTTATGCTTTTTGAAGAGAAGACGGCTGGTGGAAGTCGAAATCGGCGCAAAGCACGAGCTGCGGTCTTGCCAGACAGCAAACAAGTAAGTTCAATTGAGTATGCTTCTTTATCACCTTTGCATCGAGCGATTCCGAGGAATCCAAACACTCGACTGGCACGTTGGCGGGCGGATCGTTTGTTTGGTAGGACCGGGAGACTCCACCAAGACCGCAGTTTTAGACGCGATTGAAATCGTTCTGTTTCCCCGTCCGTTTTTTCAATTCACAGATGCTGATTTTTTTAATGGCGATATTTCAAATCCGCTCCGCATTGAAGCGACCGTCGGCGACTTGCCGCCAGACCTGATCAAAGAGGAGAAGTTTGGGCTGTGGAAACGTGGTTACGACGGACAGATTAGAGACGAACCATTAGCTGGCTGTCAGGACGTTCTCACTCTTCGTTTGACGGTTGATCCGAATCTCGAACCAACATGGGAGATTATCAAAGATGCAATGGGTGAACCGAAGCTAATTTCCGCCAAAGACAGGGAAAAGCTGGGCATGGTGCGCTTGGGTGATGAAATCGAACGTCATCTCACTTGGGCACGTGGGTCGGCTTTGAATCGCCTGACTGAAGACCACGATGCGACTGGCAAGATGTTTGTTACCGCAGCAAGAGAGGCGCGGAAGACTGTGGCTGCGGCTGAACTGGCCGAGTTGAACAAAGCGGCCAAGCAAGCAAGTGAGGCAGCCTCGTTGTTTGGCGCAAATATCGGCGATACTAAGGCTGGCCTTGATCCCATTGCATTGTCACTTGGCAGTTCCGCTCTTGGGTTGCAGACAGGCGCAATTCCCGTGAGACAATATGGTCTCGGAACACGGCGTCTGGCCGCGCTGGCGATACAACAGCAAGGCGCTGGAAAGAATCAAATTCTTCTGACCGACGAGATTGAACACGCCCTCGAACCACACCGGATACGCCACCTCTTGAAATTATTCGTGACGGCTGGCGGAGCGGAAGAACGAAGCACCGGACAAGTTATCTTTTCCACCCACTCGCCCACGCCAATCATGGCCCTTGGCGCGAGCAAACTTCGCATCGTGCGTTCCACGAATGGGAAAACAACCATAACTCCTGTTCCAACGAGTTTGCAAGCGGTCGTCCGATCCCAAAGCCTCGCTTTCTTGGCGCGCAAGGTGATTGTTTGTGAAGGAAAAACAGAAGAAGCCGTCGTTCGCAGTTTGGAATCAGTTTGGGGGGAACGGCATCAGCATAAGTCTTACGCATTACTCGGGGTCGTGCCCGTCGTGTCCAGCACCGGAGGTGGTTCGAACGCTCATCCAGCAGCACAAAGTCTCCGGTCGCTGAATTTCAATACGGCTTTGTTCTGTGACACTGACGTTGCGACAACACCCTCAAGCGCCGAGCTTCGCCAAAATGGCGTTTCGGTGTTTGAGTGGGACGGAAAAATGAGCATTGAGGAGAGAATCGCTCAAGACTTGCCCCTGACAGATTTGCAAAAGCTTTTGATGCTCGTGTTTGAAACCAAAGACGACGACGGTAAAAGAAGTTTGCTACAGAGTCTTGCCGACCGCGCCAAGAAACCGGAAGCCGCGACCGTCGGTTCAAATTTGCAGTTGTGGCTGCAAGGCGGTCTGTCAGAGCCGGATTTGCGATTGGCCTTGGGGAAATGTTCAAAGGCTGATGGGTGGTTCAAGAATCTCAACGATGGCCAATTGCTCGGAAAGGTGATTGGCGAAACCTTGCCAAAAATTCCTAACAGCAGCTTGGCTAAAACATTGAACGGACTCGAAGCTTGGATTTATGGCTGAGTCCCTGGCAGTCCACCTAGCGAACCACAAATGCGCCTCAGTGGTCGCGCCTGCCGGTTGTGGAAAAACCTATCTGATTTCCGAGTCAGTCTCACATACTAAGGGTTGCCAACTCGTCCTTACGCACAGCCATGCGGGCAAAAGTGCAATCACAACACGCATGCGTGACATGCGCATTCCAGTGGACCGCTACCGCGTGGAGACTCTCGACTCCCTGGCGCTGAATTACGCGCGGGCCTTTCCAAAGCTGGGGGAAGTGACGAAGGAATCATTGGAGTCTTTCAATTGGCCAGCGATTTGCCGAGGCGCAGCCAAAGCACTCGGAAAGACGCCTGTGCAGAATGTTATCCAAGCCACCTACACAGGCATCTTTGTGGATGAGTATCAAGACTGCGACAAACCTCAGCATGAGCTTGTTGTTTCCCTTGCGCAGCTTTTGCCGTGCAGGATTTTAGGTGATCCGTTACAGGCGGTTTTCAGACCACTGCATAAAGGAGAAGCCCTTTCGTGGCCGGACGCAATCAGTGCGTTCCCCCAAATCGGAACTCTTTCGACACCGCACCGGTGGAAGAATTGCAATCCCATTCTTGGTGAGTGGCTGCTGCATGTTCGGCAAAGCATCGAAAAAGGCGACAGTGTTCCACTCCGCAATCATGGTGTTCCCGGATTAAGTGTAATCCAAACGAGCGACTACGTTCGCAAATTGACCGAGTGCCACAAGTTTCTTGATCAGGAGGAAGGTCGTATTGTGATCCTGCGGAAGTTCCCGAACGAGTGCCATGCGCTCGCTTCGAGACTTCAAAATCGTTGCGCTGTCTTTGAGGACATTCAATTGGGGGAACTCGAAAAACCAGCGAATGAAATCTTCAGACTCACCGGGCTTGATAGGACGAAAGCTGTAAGTAAATTCGCGCATCGGTGGCTCACAAACATCCCCGGCGCAGTAAAGAATGCTTGCGACCGATTGCTCACAGGAAAAGACCCCAGAACGAAGGACCCGCAAGCAATCGCCATAATCGCAAGGCTCAAGCAGGTGACGGAATCGAATGAACTTCTCGTCGTTGATGAAGCTTTGGCGCAATACGAAAAGTGCAAACCCACCTTCAAAAGTATTGAAGTCTGGAAAGGATTGCGGAAAGCGATTCAGGCTTACGATCCAAGCGAGAAGCTCACTCTGCTACAAACTGTTCAACGCCAGCGGGACACTCTTCGGCGTCTCGGTCGCAAACTGCCAACCCGAAGCATCGCAACCCCGCTTCTTGTAAAAGGTTTGGAATGTGAGCACGCGCTGGTTTTCGATCTCGACACCATCGAATCCAACGAGAGCCTGTATGTGTCGCTGACAAGAGCATCCGCTACGCTCACCTTGCTTACAGAAAATGACTGCATTGCTCCCTTCGTTTGATAATTTGACTCCTCTTGCGGCTCGGCGGCGACGTTACCCTCCGGCTGCGATTCGCTAAACGCTTCTCTCCGCCTCCGCTCCACTTCCTTCGCTCGCCGACCGCAGACCGAAGCCAGCTAATCCGCATACGCGGGCAAGGTGCTGAATTCGCCAATCAGTGATTGGCCAATTCCAGATTTTTCAATCACTGATTGTAAAATTGCGAGCCATTCGGCTTGTCGCCTGGACAGCGCGATGAAACCTTGCTTGATTGTATGGCGGCGTCGGTCGCGTCAAGGATTCTACGGGTCGCTCACTTAGATGCTCGCGCTTCCGTTCCTCCTGTGACCCGCCCGCCGCCGCCGGGGAGTTTTGCCTCTAGGTTTTCATCGCCGGAATCTGTCTGCTCGAATGAAGATTTAACCGGTTTGCCATAATTCTACGCTGTTATTTCTTCGCGCTTTTGCGTTAAATGGGTTCATTGCTGAATTATGCGATTGTCGGTCTTGTGAATAAAACGATTGAAAAAGCCTATCACCGTAATGGTCAACTGCGTGAAGAAGTGCCGTTGCGCATCGGTCGCAGGCATGGCGTTGTTCGTGTCTGGCACAAAAACGGGGTCCTAGCCAACGAGGAGCGCTATCAAAATGGTCTGCTTCACGGCGTCTGTCGCCAGTGGAATGAAGCCGGACGGTTGCTGGGCGAATATCGCATGGCTCATGGCACGGGCGTTCAACGCACCTGGCACGAGAATGGCCGGTTGCAATTGGAATTTTCCACCGTGCGCGGTGATTTTTCAGGACGCTATCGCTTGTGGTTGCACGATGGCGCATTGCTGTCCGAGGACATTTATTTGCACGGTCGTTCCGTGAACGCCGAGCAATATCACGCGGCCCGCGCAAAAGACAAATCGCTGCCCATTCTGAACGGCGAGTTCGTCAAGCCTTTGCCCGAAACCATCGCCACGGATAAACACGCCCATGAAGTTTTCGTCCGTTTCCTTTTGGCGCACAAGCGTTGTTCCGAGGCGCGGAAGTGGCTTGAAAGCGGCGGCAAGGCCGTGCGCTCGCTTGGACGATTCAAACGCAAGGATGATGCCTTGAAATTTGTTGCCGCGCTTTACGAAGCAGGCGCGACCGAGGTGATCGCGCCCGACATCTACGATGGCAAAGCCGGCGCTCAATTCGCTGATTGTCTTTTGGTGAAGCTGCCGAAATTTGCTGCCAAGCGGAAAGCCATCCGCAAAGTTTGCGGGCAGTTGTCGAAGCGCAAACTTGGGGCTTTTCTGCCGGACAAAGACTTTGGCGAAACGCATCTGTATCTTTCGCTGGCCTGAGTCACAGCACAATCAGGCAGTCGCGCATTTCGTCCAAGGTCAGCGCGCCGCTGGCCGGGCGTTCTTGCAACAGGCATTCCGACACGGCATCGCCGACCAGCTTCTCAACCGCGTCGCGCATCGGACGCGCTCCCAGCTTCGGATGAAAACCTTTGCGCACGAGAAACGGCAAAACCGTTTTGTCCAGTTCGAGTTTGTGTCCGCGTTCCCGGAGGAATTCGATCTCACGCGCAATGAATTTCTCCGCAATCTCCAACTGGTGTTCGTAACCCAGACGACGAAACACCAGTTTTTCATTCACGCGCGCGAATATTTCCGGGCGCAGGGATTGTTGCGCCCGCGTGAGGACGTGACGTTCCAGCGTCGCGTCATTGGAATGTTGGAGGCTCATCAATTCTGCCGAGCCGATGTTTGACGTGAGCCAGATATAATAGTTGCTGAAGTCCAGCGTCTGACCGGTCGCCACCGTGATCCGCGCCGCGTCCAGCAGTTGCAGCAGGATGTCCAGCACACGCGGGTGCGCTTTTTCTGCTTCGTCAAACAGGAGCGAGCCTTCTGCCGCGCGCTCGCGCACTCCGCCCAAATAACCAACTTCGCCAAGCCGTGCGCCGAGCAGCAGGCCGAGCGATTCTTGATTCTGAAACTCCGACATATCGAAGCGGAATAATTGTCCCGGCCCGAAAATTTGATTTGTCGTCACAATCACCGTTTCCGTTTTGCCGACGCCCGTCGGCCCGAGCAGCAGAAAACTTCCGCGCGGACGGCCGGGCTTCGTCAGGCCGAATTCGCCGCGTTGCACCGCTGAGACGATGCGCGGCAGCACTTGGGACTGCCCGCGGATTTCGTGTGGCAGCAGCGCGTTCAGTTTCTGGAGCTTGTTAAGTTTGTTTGTGTCTATGTTTTTATTCATCCCCCACTTCTAGCAGGAATCCTTTTTTAAGATGTGTGCCACGCACGCCATCGCGGTTTTTACTTCAGGCAGAGTAGGCGCGTAATGCAGCGAATGAATCGCTGACCGAAACATAAAAACAAAACAACGCGTATGAAGATCATCAAACACATCCATCCGAAAATCCGTTCGCGGCTGCCGTCGTTCCTCGTGGCCGCCGCCGTCCTAGCCCTTAACACCATCCCGGCTTGGGCGCAGTCCACCACGTTCAGTTCCACCGACCTCAAGACCGGCATCAGCAACAGTCTCGCCGTAATCATGATGTTCGGTTTCGTGCTCGGCATTTCGTGCGTCATCTACGGCGGCTTCGCCATCCGGCGTGGCGACGTTGACCAGGGCAAGATGTCCATCATCGGCGGCGCAATCATCGCGGCTGCTCCGGCGGTCATTTTCGCCTTCTTCAAAATCTTCGGCCTCGACTCCAACAGCGCCGTCGGCGTCGGCACCTTCTAAACCTGCACCGCACCAACCCCCAACCGCCCACGAGCATGAAATCCGAACTGCGATTCACCGAAACCAACGCCGCGACCGATTCCAAAGGCCGCACCTGGGGTCTGGAAGGCGGCTTGTTCTGGTGGCTCGTGGGCGGTGTCGGCGTGGCCATCACGGTGTTCTTCGTCCTGCTCGTGATGATGAACACCTCCTTGTTGACGGCCTTCCTCGCCGCGCTCGTGCCGCTCGGTATTTGCCTCGCCTACATTTTCGGTTTCCGTCAAGGCAAGCCGCCCGGCTACGACCGCGATTGTTTTGAACATTGGTTTTCCGGCGGCGGGTTCGCCCCCGAAATTCAAACCATCCACTCATGCAAACATCCATTGGTGGAGGCCAGACCATGAATGCCGGCGCACTGAATCATCTTGAATTGCTGCGGCGGACGTTGCTTGGCCAGCTTCAAACTGCCGATGTCAATCTGCGCGCCGGGCTGCACCAGCACGGCATGGATGCCATCGTCCGCGCCCATCTGGAACGGGCGCTCGCCCACATCCGCGAAGCCTCCATCGCGGTCAACGAGCAAACCAAAGTCCGCACCGTTCAGGAACTGGCCGACCAGCTTTCGCGCATTGAACAAATGCAGGCCGACCTGCGCGCCCAACAAACGCCCGCTGACGAACCCTCAACCTCAATCCATGTCTGACCTATGTTTGAACGCGCTCCCAACGGTTTTTTTGTCCGCAACCTGATTGTCTTCAATCTGCTCCGGCGCGGTGGTTATGTGGCGAAGGGCTTTGTCTTTGAAGCGCCCGACCTCACCAATAGCCAGGTCGCCGACCTCAACGATTTTCAGGATCAACTCTGTCTCCTGCTCGCCTCGCTTCACGAGAACCAGCGGCTGCAAGTGCAATACTTCTGCGATTCCGATTACAAGGGGGAATTGCTGCGCTACCAACAGGAGACGGAGAAGTTTTCCAATGTCTGGACCATACGCACCCGCAACGAACGGTTCGCGCGCTACTGGCAGGCCATGTCCGAACGCAAACTCCGCCGTCAGCGCGTCATTATCTACATCTCGCGCTCGCTGGAAAACGTTCCGAAATCCTTCCAGTCCGCCGCCGCCCGGCGCGACTACTACCACACGCTGCTCGACCAGCTTGAAACCGAGTTCGACCACGTCCACCGGCTCTTGCTCGAAATCTTCGGCTCCGGCGGCGCGCGCATCCTGCCGATGAATGACCTCGACCATTTCCGGCATTACAAACGGTTTCTCAATCCGTCGCTCAACGACCGTTTCGATTACGACCCGGCGGACGGTTTTGAACCCGAACTTTCGATTCAGGAAAATTGCTGGCACAGCGAAGGCAACGGCCAGTCCGACTTCGGCTTCTTCCTCGACGGCCATTATCACAGCGTCATCGTGCTCACTCGCTGGCCGCGCACGACGTATCCCGGCATCATCCAGCGCCTCACCAATCTGCGGTTGCTCGATTATACCGTCACCGTGAATGTTGATCCGCTCCCGATTTCACAGGAAATCCACAAGGAGGAAAAGGAGCACGACCGCGTGGCCGGCGACTACGCCAGCGAAAAGAAAATCTCCCTGCTCACGGTCATGGAAAAGAAGCAGAAGAAAATCCACGCGTTGATGCAGGGACAAACAATTCCATTCCGCGCCATGTTCGCCATCCGCGTCTGGGACAAGTCCCGCGACGGTCTCAACGCCAAGTCCGGGGCCATCAAGAACGCCATCAACTCGATGAACTCGGCGCAATACTTCGAGAGCAACCTGCCCAGCACCT
Source organism: Limisphaerales bacterium (assembly GCA_003134375.1). Taxonomy (GTDB): domain Bacteria; phylum Verrucomicrobiota; class Verrucomicrobiia; order Limisphaerales; family UBA11358; genus UBA11358. The sequence continues at coordinate 56,470 of PLAY01000182.1, forward strand.
CAAGAAGCCTTTTCTTCCAGACCTGGCCGGGCTGGACATGGGGACGTTACGAGCATCGCAAACTTTATTCCGAGCACCGTTTCCTGGCGGACATGCTGCCGGTGTCCAGCACCTTCACCGGGCACTTGGCAACGGCGGAGGCAATTTACGACGGGCCGCAGGATAATCTCATCGGCATTGAGACGTTCTCCGGTTCGCAGGACAATAAATCTCCACAACACGCGGTTCTGCTGGGCATGTCGGGGGCGGGGAAATCGGTCACGGTTTGCGACCTGCTTTCGCAAACCGAAGGTTATTTCGGTTACACCGTCATCATCGAAGAAGGTCTGTCCTACGGCATCTACACCGCGACCGTCGAGGAAGGCGCGCGGCCCATCATCATTCATCCCGACGGCGACCTGACCATCAATTATCTCGACACGAAGGGACTACCCCTCACGCCCGACCATTTGTCGGCGGCAACCGCGCTTGTGGCACGGATGATTGGCACCAGCTCGCAGGAAGATAAACAGATGCTACGGCAGGCGCAAATCGCCAAGTATCTGAACCTGCTTTACGAGGATTCGTTCCAGGACTGGCAGAAGAAGCGCCACGACCAGTTGCTCGATATCGCCCGGCACGCGATGGCGTTGCAGAATTTTCGCGCCGAAAAAATGCCGCCCGGCGCGACCACCCTCGAAACTTTTGCGGACTTCCGCGACTGGAAAGCGGCCCACCCGGACGAAGCGGAAGAATATCAGCGCCAATTCGAGGAACCGGCGGTGTTGAAATTCCTGAAAGACCCCCGGACCAGCAAGGAAGTCCGCAATCTCGCCTTTGCCCATTTTACGCCGGATGAATTCCCGACGCACCGGATGCTTCAGGAGTTGATGATGCTCGACCCGATGGGCGGCGAACGCGACCAGATCATGGAAATCGCCACGCTGATTCTGCCGTGGTGTCGCGACGGCAACTACGGCTGCCTGTTCGACGGCACGAGCAATCTTTCGCTCACCGGCAAAATCGCCCACTTCGAGTTGGGCTACATCCCGGAGTCCGCGAAGGAGCTGAAGGCTGCCGCCGGTTTTCTCATCACCAACCACGCGCGCAAGCACATCATGACGCTGCCGCGCGCGATTCGGAAACGGAACATCTACGAGGAGGTCGCCCGCTTCCTCGACATTCCCGGCGGTCAGGAAATCGTCCAGGAATCTTACGCGCAGCTTCGCAAATTCAATTGCTGGAACATTTCCATCGTGCAGCAGTATGCGCGCTTCAAACAGTCGCGCATCCGCTCCGCCGTGTTTGGAAACAGCCGTCAGTTTTTCATCATGCGCCAGAACGACCGCGCTGATCTGGATGACATGGGCAAGGACATCGCGCTGCCCGAAGTGACGCAGCACGCCATCATGAACTATCCGCTGCCCGACCACCAAACCGGCCAGAAGTATTCGCCGTTCACTTACCTGCACACCGACGCGACGCGCAACCTCTGCGGCACGGTCCACAACGTCGCGTCGCCGGAGATGCTCTATTGCAGTTCGTCCAGTGGCGAACATTTCGACAAACGCGCCCGCGAACTTCGCAAAAGTCCCAACATCGTCGAGGGCATCATCGCCCACGCCAATCCACCCAAATAAACCAAAATCAAAACGCTCATGAAAAAATTATACATTCAATTCATCCTTCTTGCCTGTGTCGTGTGCCTGTTCACGGGCTGCGCCGCTGTCACCCGACCCGTCACTGATGTGGCATTAGGGGCAGGCGGCGCGGCTCTCGGCGGCGAACTTTCCCACAACAATCCGATGGCCATCGCGGGCGGTGCGGCGGGCGGGGTCCTGCTTGGCGAAGGACTTCACTACGCCAACAGCAAGCAGAACGACAAGTCCTACCAGACCGGCTACGACAAGGGCCGTAGCGATGCCGTGAAACAGCAATACTGGCTTTACGTCTCCATGCAGCAGGCCAGGGCCGGTAATGAAGGCCGGGTCCGGCTTTATGAAGTGCATCTGCCGGAGCAGACCATTGACGGCGTGATTTTCAAACCCACAACCCAATTTCTCCGCATCGAACAATAAACAAACAACAACAGTGAAAGGAAAAATATGAAAAAACTAATCGTAGCAGCCCTCATCGCCCTGCCGCTGGCATTCTCCGCCCGCGCGCAGTGGA
>PLAY01000005.1 GCA_003134375.1 Limisphaerales bacterium
AACGAAACATTCATCCGCTTCTACTATGCCGTCCATCTTGTCAGCGTAGCCGTTTTCTTTGAGCGCGTGCCGGATGCGGTGAGCCATGAATAACGCCGTGCGATAACTGCCAAACTCCAAGTTGCGCTGCAATTGGAGCGAGCTAATCCCCTTTTTAGAACTGCAAATCAGATACCAAGCAATCAGCCATTTTCGGAGCGGGATTTTTGAATCTTCAAACACTGTGCCGACTGTCACTGTGAACTGGCTTTTGCAATTGGAGCAGAAACGCAGTCCGGCGCGGATTTTTTTGTCTGGATTGGCCGTGCGCTCGGCAATCTTGGTCTGGTCATTGCATTTGCAATGCGGACAGACAACGCCGTCTTTCCAAAGAACGCCTTCAAGATGCTTACGCGCCTTGTCGTCAGTGGCGAAACGGTCAAAGAGTTGAATCAATGTGATGTCTTTTTGTGGCTTCGTTTTCATGCCCACAATATACGCGAGTCAATAAAGTTTGTCAAGTGCATAATCCCAGAGTTGCCGCATTATTTAAAAGTCTGGCCTGGTTCATGCTTAAGGCTCGGTATGAGACTGGATATGGGTAAGGTGAATCGAAGTGGCGTTTACTATCTGATCAACACGGTAACCCCTATCAATCATGCATCAAAAGCCGAATTGGACGCTTTTGGTTCGGTGGTTGTAGTTGTCCTATTGTTGGGAATGGTGTCCTTGGTTCGTTTGGTTCTGGGTTGGGCTTAAGTACCGCCGTCGGCGGACAGTGGCCGGCCATTAAAGAAGCGCTTCGGCAGCGGGCGTGACCTCCCGGCGCAATTCAATTGGTGCTCAATCCGGCGGGTGCGCGGGTTGTTCGTTTGGGCGGCAGCCGTTCATTTTTGCGCCAGTGCCCAGGCGCACCACAACACGGGCGCCTGACCGTGCAAGTCGCCGACGGCCCGCGGACGGTTCAAATAGTATTCCGGGTCCTGGTTCTGGTTCGTGCCGACGCAAATTTCGCGGACGTTGCCATCCGCATCAACATAGCCGCACAAGCCAATCCAGCCTTTGCGCGCGCAATCACCGTATTCCTTTGCGTCCAGCCAGCCATGTTGGACACCGATAATCATCGCATAGGTAAACATGCCCGTGCCGGAGGTCTCGACCCACGATTGGTCGTTGTCAATGAGCTGCCGCCACAGACCGGATGGCGCTTGATAACGCCGCAGGCCGGCCATCATTTTGCGGTAGCCGTCCATCAACCGCGCATATTTCGGGTGATCCGGTGGAAGCGAACCAAGCACTTCGGCGAGCGCAACCGCGAACCAGCCGTTGCCCCGGCCCCAATAGTACGGAGCTTCCGGGCCGTGATAAAACAGGCCGTTGATTTTTTGCAATTTGTCGAGGTAGGCGGCAAGTTGCATCGCCGCCCGGTCGGCGTATTTCGGGTCCTTCGTCGCGCGATAGGCCTGGATTTGCAGGCTGCCGATCATGAACGCGTCGTCCACCCACCAGCGGGTTTCGCGCGTGAGGCCGTCAGGCAACGGGTCTTCCCATTGCTGGTCGGCGAGGTCGCGTCCAAGGTTGAGGTAATGTTCGTCGCCCGTTTCCAGGTAAATTTCCAGCGGGACAATACCCCAAACGTGGAAATCCACGTGGCGATTGGTCGAAACCAGTTTTTGGCCTTCCGGCTTCAAAATCATCGAATAACGCTCGACGAGTTTTTGCAACAATTCCTTGTCGCCCGCCGCTCCGGCGAAACGCAGCGCGCCAAACGCGGCGCAGGCTTCGGGATAAACGATGCGACCGGCCTTGTTGGTCAGATAATCGCGCTGGAGAAAATTCCGCGCCACCTTTTCGCCGACGGTTTTGGGGTCGGCATTCGTCGGCCAGTTCTGGAAAAGGCCGGCCGTTTTTTCACCGGTATCCGTTTTGCCCTGCTCCGCGACGCAACCTCCGGTCAGGATTGCGCCGAGAGCCAAGGCCATTGCCAGCCGAAAAGATATGTGCATGGTGTGTCTTTAATCCAAATCGCCCCGGTTCGTCCAGCGCGCAGGCGCACTAAATTTTCGCCTCGGGAAACCGTTCGCGGATCTGGCGGCGCAGACGCTCCTCGTCAGCGGGTTGATAACGCCGTCGGGTGATGAGCCGTTGCACCGCGTCGAGCAAAGCCAGCCAATCCTCCAACGGCGGTTCCGGTACGGGTTGCCATTGGTCAAAACGCTTTTCGCGCTGGGAGAACCGCCACTCGCGGCTCACGCGCCGGGCATTCACCTGCAGCTTTACGCCGTCGTCGGTCACCCGTTTCCAACTGATTTCGGCTTTGGGCATTGGTTAATTGATGCGTGATGCGTAAAACGTGAAGGAAAAATCATCCACCGGTTCCGCATTTCACGTTTTACGTTTCACGGTTCACAAATCATTCCGGCAAATCCACGCTCGCCACGGCCATCGCGGCGATGCCTTCCTCGCGTCCGACGAACCCCATCTTTTCGTTCGTGGTGGCTTTCACGCCGATTTGTTTTTCGGACACGCCGAGCGCGGCGGCGATGCGCTTCTTCATTTCGGCAATGTGCGGATAAATCTTGGGTTCCTGCGCGATGATGGTCGCATCCACGTTTACGATTTTGCCTTTGCGATTAGCAACCTGCTTCGCGGCTGCTTCAAGAAATACCTTGCTGGGCGCGCCTTTCCAGCGGGGGTCGGTGTTCGGAAAAAAATGGCCGATGTCCGGTTCGCCGAGCGCGCCGAGGAGCGCATCGCAAATCGCGTGCATGAGCGCGTCCGCGTCCGAATGGCCGTCCAAGCCCTTGGAGTGCGGAATCTCGACGCCGCCGAGGATGAGTTTGCGTCCCGCGACCAGTTGATGAACGTCATAGCCAATGCCAACGTGAACCATGCCGCGAATTGTAGAAATTCCGCGCGCAAAAAGCGAAGAAAAATTAAAATTATGGCACAGCTAGATGACTTTAAGCCGTTTGAAAAGCGTGGAATTTGCCGGACAATCCGTTGCTAGAAACTCAACCCGATAAAATCTCCCGGCTTGAGCGCGTTTACACTATCAGCAACCGTGTTTGTGTGTTTTTGAATTTCCGGCCAGCTGGTTGTTGGCAAAACCAGAATCGCCAGCCGTCTCCCGGCAAGATTTTGCTGGTAACGAAGATTCTGGTCGGTCGTGATAAAAGCGTCGAAAGATTTTTCCGCCGCGGCCAGCAAATCGCCGTTGCTCAATTTTGTCCAGCCCATTTCATAAGCGGTGGAAATTTCATGGCCGGCCAGCAGACGGCGCAATGGCGCAGGTGTGCCGTGATCGAAAAGAATTTTCATGCGCGCGACTACGCGGTGGCAAGGCTTTGTCCGGCGTGTTCCAGCACTGCCTCGACCTGTTCGCGAGCCACGCCGGGAAACCATTCGAGAAAATTGTCCACCGTCGCGCCGTCTTCGAGATTCTCAAACAACGCCGCCACCGGCACGCGCGTGCCCTTGAACAGCCACGCGCCGCTGACTTTTCCGGCGATGCGTTCCACTGCGGCACATTTGCTCCAATCCAACATGATCAGACAATAACTTTGAATCACCGTAACGGCAAGGGCTGACTTGTCGAGCCGAGTAGCGCATCGCAAATCGCGTGCATGAGCGCGTCCGCGTCCGAATGGCCGTCGAGGCCCTTGGAGTGCGGAATCTCGACGCCGCCGAGGATGAGTTTGCGTCCCGCGACCAGCGCGTGAACGTCATAGCCAATGCCAACGTGAACCATGTTCAGACTGTAAGAATTTTACGCGCGCCGACCAAGATTTTTCGTTGCCGAATGCAGAGAACGGTTGAAATGAAAAGCTTCAACAAGTTTTATGTGTGGGTTTTGTCTGCAAACTGGCTAAGAATTCGATCAATTTTCTGGTTCAGAAGATCAATATCTTCGCCTTTAAATCGAATAACGCCGTTTGGATCCAACACATAAATGGTCGGCCAACCTTGAACATTCCAAGCAGTCGGAATCGGTCCGTCCGGACCTTTTATGCTCCAGAATGATGGCCACGTTATTTTTTCTTTTTCGACAGCGCGCTTTGCGTCAGCTCGGATGCAATCGCCATTGACGCCGACCAACGCGAATGGTTTTCCTTCCATTCGTTCCGCAAGCTTTACTTCGGCTGGCACCATTCTCATACACGGCCCGCACCAGGAAGCCCAAAAACTCAACATCACGACTTTGCCGCGATAGTCACTTGCTTTTAGTTTCTTGCCATCCCGCCGTTTCTGAGTTCG
>PLAY01000143.1 GCA_003134375.1 Limisphaerales bacterium
CAGGTTGGCAACCTGCCGTATCGCAGATTGCCAATCTGCGACACAGCCGACTGCCAGTCGGCGCTACGATGTAAAGAATTTTGGCGTTTGAATTTGAAATGATTGACTGGCTGAACAATTTGAGCAACGCACAGCAATTCGCGCTTTTCACGGGCGTGAAGATCCTGGCTGCGTTTGCCATCTTGATGACGATGGTCGCCTATATCGTGCTGGTCGAGCGGCGCGTGTGCGCGTTCATGCAGGACCGGCTGGGACCGAATCGCGTCGGGCCGCTCGGCCTGCTCCAACCGGTGGCGGACGGCATCAAGGCCTTTCTCAAGGAAGAGTTCACGCCGGCACACGTCCGCAAAATTTATTTCTTCCTTGCGCCGGGCATTGCCCTGATGCCGGCCATCCTTAATCTCGCCGTCATTCCGTTTGGATCGAAGATCGGCAATCAACCGATGGTGCTGGCCAATCTGAACGTCGGCATCCTCTACACGTTCGGCATCGTGTCGCTCGGCGTGTACAGCATCGTGCTGGCGGGTTACGCGGCGAATTCGAAATACCCGTTCCTCGGCGGCATCCGGTCAAGCGCCCAGATGATTTCCTACGAAATCTCAATGGGCATGAGCGTCATCCCGATCTTCCTGTTCACTGGCAGCCTGAATTTGAACGACGTCATCCGATGCCAGTCCGGCGCCCTCAGCTGGCTGCCGGCGTGGTTGCACTTGCCCAACTGGTTTGTTTTTCAAAACCCGATGACGTTTTTCGCATTCTGCATTTTCCTGGTCGCGTCGTTTGCGGAAACCAACCGCACGCCGTTCGATCTGCCGGAAGCCGAGCAGGAACTGGCCGGCGGCTACAACGTCGAATACAGCTCGATCAAGTTTGCGCTGTTTTTCATGGGCGAATACGCGAACATGATTCTGGCGTCGGCGATGATGGTGACGCTGTTTTTCGGCGGCTGGACGCTGCCGTGGTTTGGCCTCGACCAGACCGCAACGACATTGCCGGGCGGCGTCGCACACGTCGCGATATTTCTGGCGAAGGTGTTTGTGTTCCTGCTGCTGTTCATCTGGGTGCGCTGGATGTGGCCGCGTTTCCGGTACGACCAATTGATGGATTTGGGCTGGCGCCGGTTTTTGCCGCTGGCGCTCGCGAACATTGTGATGACGGCGGTTTGGCTTTGGTGGAGCGTACAATGAGATTTCAGGCGAGCATGAAAATGCACCCAGCTTCAGCCGGGTGTTGGCGATGTGGAATTTGTCAGAAACCGTTTCAACGGTTTTCACTGCGTGTTGTGGACTATTGACCAACGAATAACAATCCATGTCTCTTCACTCATATACGCGTTGCTGGTTGCACATCATTTGGGCAACCATCGCGCGCCGTCCTCTGCTCGAGAAACCAGCAGCGGCAAAACTTTCGGCGCATTTGCGCGAATACGCCATTGAGAAAGGCATCTATATGAAGATCAACTTCGTGAACGCCGATCACACGCATGTACTGGTGGATTTGCCAGCAAGCAAGGCGATTGAAGAAGTGGTGCAATTGCTGAAAGGCGGCTCGTCGCATTGGGTGAATGAGAACAATCTCGTTCCCGGCAAGTTTGGCTGGCAGCGCGGCTATGGTGCCTTTTCAGTCTCACACTCGGCAGTGGATGAGGTTTGCGCTTACATCGCCAATCAGGAAGAGCATCATCGGAAGAAGACTTTTGCGGAAGAACTGAAACTGTTTGTCGAACGGTATGGATTGAAATGGCATGAGGAGGAAAACCGTTGAAACGGTTTTTCAATTACCGCCACCGAGACACCCGGCTGAAGCCGGGTGCTAATGAGAGTTGGATTTGTGCGAACCGGTTTGTGCGCACATGATTGAAAACATGAAATGATCGTTAAACGTAAAAGATTGAATCTTTGGGAACGGCTTTATCTGCCGGCGATTGCCGGCGGATTCAAAGTCACGCTCCGTCATTTCTTCAAGCGGAAGGTGACGATGCAGTATCCCGAGGAGAAATGGGTTGTGCCCGAAGGCTACCGCGGCGCGCCCTATCTCGTGCGCGACCAGGAGGGCAACACCAAGTGCGTCTCGTGCCAGCTTTGCGAATTCGTCTGCCCGCCCAAGGCCATCAAAATCATTCCGCCCGGCCCAGCCGGCCAACTCGCCGACCGACCGAACGCGGAAAAGATGCCGGCGGAATTCGAGATCAACATGCTCCGCTGCATCTTCTGCGGCTTTTGCCAGGAAGTCTGCCCGGAGGAGGCCATTTTCCTGCAAAAGGATTACTCGCTCACCGGCACGAGCCGCGCCGAGATGATTTACGACAAGGAAAAGCTCCTCGCGCTGGGCGGCGTCCATGGCGGCGTCCAGAAATGGAAGCACAAGCTGGAGGAAGCCAAGGAGCAGGAAAATTTTCCGGTGAAGGAATAATCCAAAACAATGGGACTACCCGACATTCTATTTTACGTGTTCGCGTTCCTGACGCTGCTGTGCGGCGTGCTGGTCATCGCCAATCCGTTCAGCCGCAACCCGGTTACGAGCGCGATGTTCCTCGTGTTGACCATCATTTCGATGGCCGGGCTGTTTGTGCTGCTGCACGCGTTCTTCCTCGCGGCGGTGCAAATCCTCGTCTATGCGGGCGCGGTCATGGTGCTGTTCCTGTTCGTCATCATGCTGCTCGATTTGAAGGAGGAGGAACGCCGCAAAATCAAAAAGTTCAGCCTGATCGGCGGATTGGTTTCCGTCGGCGCCGTCGTGACCATTTTTGTGAAATCAATTCTGGCGGCGCAGCCGGGCGCGAATTTGTCCACGCCCACGCTGGAGGGGGAAACGGCCGCGCTCGGCAAATTGTTGTTCACGCAATACCTGTTGCCATTTGAAGTCGTCTCCGTGCTGCTGCTCGTGGCGATGATGGGCGTGATTTTATTGAGCAAAAAGGATCTTAAATAAGGCGATGATGAAGACGCTTAACGCAGAGACGCAAAGAACGCAGAGAAACGCGGAGTATTTAATTCCATTTCCCCTGCGAACCTCTGCGCCCTCCGCGTCTCTGCGTTTAAGCCTGTTTCATTTGCGTTCTTTCGTGGCTAAAAAGAAATGAATGTAGGACTCGAACATTATCTGGTCGTCAGCGCGCTATTGTTCGCGCTCGGCCTGCTCGGCGTCATCACGCGGCGCAACCTGCTGGTGATGTACATGTCGCTGGAGCTGATGCTCAACGCGGCCAACCTCGCGCTCGTCTCCTTTTCGCGGTTCAACAACAACCTGAACGGCCAGATTCTGGTCTTCTTCATCATCACCGTCGCGGCGGCGGAGGTTTCCGTGGGCCTTGCGCTCATCGTCGCGCTCTATCGCAAACGCCAGACCGCGCACGTCGAAGACCTGACCACGATGAAACTTTGATGAAATGAAAGAACATCGAACATTCAACATTGAACATCGAACGCCGAACCGGCGGTGTTTGCTGGCATTCAATGTTCAGAGTTCGATGTTCGATGTTCGATGTTTCCGTTTTAACCGATGAATTTAGAAGCGTTACCTTGGTTGATCTTGTTCCTGCCGCTGCTCTCAGCGACGGCGATAACGCTTTTCACCATGCGTTGCCGCACCACCAGCGCGCTCCTGTCCATCGGCGCGATTGTCACGGGTTTCGTTCTGACCCTTTCGTTCATTGCGGCGAATGGTTTTCATCCGGCGGTCATGGAAACTTCGGCGAACTGGCTCTCCATCGGCAATCTGAACATTGATTTCGGCCTAAGGCTCGATGTCTTGAGTCTGATGATGGTGCTCATCGTCACCGGCGTGGGCGGCGCGATTCACATTTATTCCTTCGGTTACATGAGCGAAGACCGAGGGTTTTCGCGTTTCTTCGCGTGCATGAGCCTGTTCACGTTCTCGATGCTCGGCATTGTATTGGCGAATAATTTTATCCAGCTTTTCATCTTCTGGGAACTCGTCGGTGTTTCCAGCTACCTGCTCATCGGGTTCTGGTTTGAAAAACCCAGCGCGGCGGATGCGGCAAAAAAGGCGTTCATTACCAACCGCCTCGGCGACTTTGGCTTTTTACTCGGAATTATAATTTTGTGGTGGTGGACAAATGGCTCACTAAGTTTTGACATCGCACAGCAACAGGCACAAGCCGTCATCAAGTCACCATATGGTGTTACATTCGGCGATAATTTTTGGCTTACAATAATTGGTTTGCTGATTTTCTGTGGCGCAGTCGGCAAGTCTGCCCAATTTCCGCTGCACGTTTGGCTGCCGGACGCGATGGAAGGCCCGACGCCGGTCAGCGCACTTATCCATGCCGCGACCATGGTAGCGGCAGGCGTTTACATGCTTTGCCGCGTTATACTTTTGTTTAACGTTGAAGCATCGCACGTTATCGCATGGGTCGGCGGTTTCACCGCGTTGCTCGCCGCGCTCATCGCCATTCAGCAAAACGACATCAAGCGCATTCTGGCCTACTCGACTTTGTCGCAGCTCGGCTACATGGTCATGGCCGTGGGACTGAGCGGCCCGACGCAGGCGATGTTTCATTTGACCACGCACGCATTTTTCAAGGCATTGCTGTTCCTTGGCGCCGGCTCGGTCATCATCGCGCTGCACCACGAGCAGAACATCTGGAAGATGGGCGGGCTGCGCCAGAAAATGCCGGTGACGTTCTGGACGTTCATCATCGGCACGCTGGCATTGTGCGGTGTGCCGCCGTTCAGCGGTTTTTACTCGAAGGATTCAATCCTCGCGCAGGCGCTGGAACAAAGAAATTATCCACTCTTTGCGCTCGGGGTGGTCGTCGCCGGCCTGACTACGTTCTACATGTTCCGGCTTTTCTACATCGCGTTCCTTGGCGAACGTAGGACAGGCGTCGCGCCTGTCTCTCACTCCAAGGAAGCCGCCCAAGCGGGAGATGAAAGTTTGAGACAGGCTGGAAGCCTGTCCTACGAGCCCCACGAATCGCCGCCGGTGATGGCCTGGCCGTTGCGCACGCTGGCGGTGTTCGCCGTTATTGGCGGCGTCATCGGCATCCGTGGGATTTTTGACAGCCAATTTATTTCAGACACACACGCGGAGCGCGCTTCAACGTTCCTGCAAAAACTCTTTGAGCCGTTCGCACACGCGCCCATTGTGGCCATCATCGGGTTGCTTGCCGTTGCGGCGGGCTTCATCGCCGCGCGGATGTTATATCGGAACGCCGAAAGCGACCCGCTGCCCGCCAAACTCGGCTGGTTTGCCACCGCGATGAAGAACCGGTTTTACTTCGACGAAATTTACGAGGCCACTTTCATCCGCGCGCATGATTTCATCGCGGCGGTGATGGATTGGATTGACCGCTGGCTGGTGGACTGGGCCGGCATCGGCTTGGTGCGCGGCGGCACGGATTTCACCGGCCGCGCGCTGCGCCTCATGCAAACCGGCAACCTCCAGACCTACGCTTTCCTATTCGCGTTGGGCGTGGCCGTGGTGCTGTATTTGGTTTTGGGAAAATGAACGCTATTTTTCAACGCAAAGACGCAAAGATGCAAGGATGTCGAGAGCCGTCAATGGCTGTCGGTAGCACCCGCCTCCGGCGGGTTCAATTCGGCATCCCGCCGAATTGCGTCGGCGCGCGTGCGATTTATGTGGCCCGGACGATCAACGACAAACCATGCCTCCAAAAGGTTTCGGGCGTGATGCCCGAAACGACCCGCGGGACGCGGGTGCCACCGACAAATATTGCACCTCGCACCTCGCACCTCGCATTTTGCTGAACATGTCCATTTTAACTTACATTTTGGGTTGGCCGCTGATTGCAGCATTTGTGCTGGTGTTCGTGCCGCGCAATTACCGCGTCATCATCCGCGCGGTAGCCCTGCTTGCCACGTTCGTTTCGATGCTGCTGGCGGTAAAAATGTTTTGCCAGTTTGTCGCCGGCCAGGCGGGCTATCAGTTCGAACAGCAAATCCCGTGGGTCGAATCGCTCGGCATCAGCTATCACGTCGGCGTGGACGGCTTGAACGTCGGGTTGATTTTGATGGGCGCCATTGTGGCGTTCGCGGCGGCGTGTTGCTCGTTTGAAATCCAGTCGCGGGAGAAGGAATTTTACATTCTGTTGCTGGTGATGACTGGCGGCATCCTCGGCGCGTTCGCATCGCTCGATTTGTTCTTCTTTTATTTCCTGCATGAACTCGCGCTGGTGCCTACGTTCATCATGATCGGCGTCTGGGGCCGTGGTGAGCGAAAGAATTACGCAACGTTCCAAATCACGCTTTACCTCAGCGTCGGCGCGCTGATTGCGCTCATCGGCCTCATTGCGCTTTACCTGCAAGTGCCCGCCGACCTGCGCACTACTGGCAAAATTGGCTTCGACATCCCGAAATTAACTGAGTTTTTCCGCAATAACCCGATGGCTGGTGGCGCGCAGAACTTCATTTTCCCCCTACTGTTGTTCGGCTTTGGCATTCTGGTTTCGCTCTGGCCGTTTCACACCTGGGCGCCGCTGGGCTATGGTTCCGCGCCATCGCCGACCGCCATGCTGCACGCGGGCGTGTTGAAGAAATTCGGGCTGTACGGTCTGATTCGCATCGCGCTGCCGTTGATGCCGCAGGCGGCGCAACACTGGATGCAAATTCTCGCCTGGCTCTGTCTCGGCAACATTCTTTTCGTGGGCTGGGTGGCGATGCGGCAGCGCAACCTGAATCTGCTCATCGGCAATTCGAGCGTGGCGCACATGGGCTTCATCTTCCTCGGCATTGCGAGCCTGAATCTCATTGGCGTGACGGGCGCGGTGCTCATCATGATCGCGCACGGGTTCCTCGCGGCGCTGACGTTCGGCTTGAGCGGCTACATTTACCGGCAGACCGGCACGCTGGAGATGGGCGAACTCGGCGGGCTGGCGCGCAAGCTGCCGTTCATCGGCACGGCGCTTTTAATGGCGGCGCTGGCGGGCTGCGGGCTGCCGGGGTTCGCGAATTTCGTCGGTGAAGTCACGGTGTTCTTCGGTGCGTGGAAGGTGTTTCCGGTCGCGACTGGACTGGCGCTTTGGGGCGCATTGATGATTGGCGCGCTCTACATGCTGCGCGCGATGCGGAACGTTTTGCACGGCCCGATGCCGGAAAAGTGGTCGGGCATTTCCGATGCAGCGCATGTCTGGCGCAAACTGCCTTACGGGCTGTTGCTGGCCAGCTTGCTGGTATTCGGTTGTTTTCCACGTTTGCTCACGGAAAAAATCACGCCCGACTTGGAAAAAATTGTGGAAATGGTACGAGGTGAAACGATTGCTGTGGGTAGCACCCGCGTCCCGCGGGTTCAATTTGGCGTCCCGCCGAATTGCGTCGGCGCGCGCACGATTGGTTTTGATCAGATGAAAGACGGCAAGCTGAGTCAACGAACAGTTTCGGGCACGACGCCCGAAACAACCCGCGAGACGCGGGGGCTACCCGCTGTTTCCGTCCGCGCATTGGCAGGTAATACGATTTTGAATTGATGAACGCTTCCTTGATAAGCTTGGAAATCTGGGTGGTCGCCCTCGGCCTCGTGCTGATGCTCGCGGATTTTTGGATGCCCGCCGAACGCAAGCGATTCCTTGGCTACGCGGCCGCGGCGGCGCTGGCGGTGTTGCTGGTCATGAACCTGGGCCATTGCGCCACCGGCACCGCTTTCAATGGCATGTTCGTCCAAGACGGGCTGGCCGTGTTTTTCAAATGCTTTTTCATCATCGCCGCCATACTCGTGCTGTTCATGGCGGTGGAATTTTCTGACAACCTGACCGCCGGCATTTCAGAGTATTATTCACTGGTCGTCTTTGCGCTGTCGGGAATGTTGTTTGCCGCGTCGGCGAACAACTTCGCGATGCTGTTCGTCTCGATTGAGCTGATCACCGTCACATTTTACGTGCTCACCAGCTTTCAACGCGGCCGGCTCGTGTCGCTCGAAGCGGGTGTGAAATACCTGATTCTCGGCGCGTTGTCGTCGGCGTTCATGGTTTATGGCATCGCGCTGGTGTGGGGGACGACCGGCAAGCTCAACTTCAATGAACTGGCATTGGTCGCCGGCCAATTTGCCGGGAATAAAATCTTCCTGCTCGGCATGGTGCTGGTGCTGGTGGGACTTGGATTCAAGATTGCCGCGTTTCCGTTCCAGATCTGGGCGCCGGACGTTTATCAGGGCGCGCCGACACCGACGACGGCATTTCTGGCCGTCGGTTCCAAGGCTGCCGGGTTCGTTTTATTGCTGCGCGTTTTGTTCACGGCTATTCCCAGCGTATCGGCCCATTGGGCCAATCCGTTGATCATCATCTCCGGCATCACGATTCTTTACGGCAACCTGTGTGCGCTGCCGCAACGCAACCTGAAGCGATTGATGGGTTATTCAAGCATTGCGCATGCGGGTTATCTGCTGCTGGGCGTGGCGGCGTTGAGCATGAATGGACAGGCGGCGATGCTTTATTACCTGAGCGGCTATCTGTTCACGGTGCTGGGGGCGTTCACGGTGATCTGCCTCGTGATGCGGCATCTGGACAACGAAGACATTTCCGCGCTGGCCGGATTGCACCAGCGTTCGCCGTTGCTGGCCACGACGCTGACGCTGGCGATGGTGTCGCTGGCGGGCATTCCGCCCCTGGCCGGATTTTTCGGGAAGTTTTTGCTGCTGAAAGCCGTCCTTGAGCAAGGCGCGACGAATCCGGGTTACTATTGCCTCGCGTTCACAGCACTGGCGGGCGTGGTTATCTCGCTTTACTACTATTTCGGCGTCATCCGCGCGATTTACTGGAGTAAGGACACGCCGGTGGATTTGTCGCCTATTTTGCTTTCCGGCCCGGCCAAGGTTACCCTCGCGATTTGCATCGCCGGCATGTTCTGGATTGGTTTGTTCCCAAACACGATGGTCAGCCTTGCAACCGAAGCGGTGAAGACGTTGGGAATTTAATCACACCACCCGCATCTGCACGGCGTCCACGCTTTGTTCGCCGACGAGGATGAAGCCGACGGTGACCGCGGGAGCATCGGATTTCAGCCGTCCCCGCGGGACTCGATTTTCCCAAACCATTCCCGGCATTTTAATGCTTGTCATTACCCACATTTTTTTGGAGTTGGATTCTGTTTATTAACGGCGGGTTAATTTGCAATGAATTGCCGCTGTTAAGTTTAACGGGTTGATTTGACTTTTGGTTCCTCGCCGACACAGGTCATGAATCAAACGGTGTTGGCGCCTGCCCAGTGGGCGCAAATGGAATTTGCGCTGGTCCGACTGGGGGACCAGCGTCGCACCCAACGTCTGGTGAAGATTGCCACTCGTCTGGCTCAAAGTCCCGGCGGCACCCGGCCACAGGCCATGCCGCAATGGGGAGAACTAAAGGCTGCCTGCCGCTTTTTCAGCCAGCCTGGGAACACCTGTGAACAGATACTAAAACCGCACTGGGAACGGACACCGGCGGCGGGTCTTGAACCCGGGGAGTATCTGCTCATTGAGGACACGACCCTGCTGGATTACACATTGCATAATGCGGCGGAGGAACTGGGGATTTGGCAAGCCAAAGGCGGGCTGGACCCAAGGCACCTTTTGGGTGGCGGTGGCACGACTGGGAGGGTTTATCGGGCGCAAAAGTGACGGTATGCCGGGCTGGCAAACTATCTGGCGCGGGTGGCAGAGATTGATGTGGATGAGTGAAGGCTTAGAAAACTTCAAACAACTCAAAAAATGTGGGTAATGACAAGTCCAGGAGCCGCGGGCCGGTGAACAGGATCCAGAGGAAAAACAGGGGCACGACTTGTCGGCGAATGGAGCGGTCCGGTACTTCGCTTAATTGCTCTTCCATGAGATCCCGGCGCGGGACCAACCGGTTGCCGATGAACAGGCACGGAATGATGGCCAAACTGATTAGAAGACACAGGGTCGGATATCCCAGATTATACGAAGCATCATGCGTGAACAGCCGCAGCAGCCAGTAAACACAAATGGTTGCGACAACCAATGCGACCGGTGTGAGCGCCAAACCAAGAATCCCCAGCAAGCGGCAGTTGCTGATCTGTTTTTGCGTCCGGCGTGTCAGCCATGCTTTGACAGCTTCGAAATCCATTCTCAAAACAATTTGGACTGGTTTCCCGTCGCCGACTTCAACCCGAGTTTCTTATAACTCAATTCCGTCGCGACGCGGCCCTGTGAGGTGCGGTTCAGGTAGCCTTCCATGATGAGATACGGCTCATAGACCTCTTCAATCGTGTCCGGTTCTTCGCCCACGGCCACCGCCAGCGAATTCACACCCACTGGCCCGCCGCCAAACTTCACGATGACGGCTTCAAGGATGCGCTTGTCCATTTCATCAAGGCCGTTCTGGTCAATTTCCAGCATCGCCAGCGCCTTGTCCGCGACGTCGGCGGTGATGCGGCCGTCGTGCCTGACCTGCGCGTAGTCGCGCACGCGGCGGAGCAGGTTGTTCGCGATGCGCGGCGTGCCGCGGCTGCGCCGGGCGATTTCGTGCGCGCCAGCGGGTTCGATCTCAACGTTCAGCAAATGCGCCGAGCGGACGATGATTTTCTCCAAATCTGCGGCCACGTAATAATCGAGCCGCTCGCGCATGGGAAAGCGCGTGAGCAACGGCGCGGTGAGCAGCCCGCTGCGCGTGGTCGCGCCGATGAGCGTGAAGCGCGGAAGATTCAGCCGCACGCTGCGCGCGTTCGGCCCCTGGTCAATGATGATGTCGAGTTTGAAGTCCTCCATCGCCGGGTACAGATATTCCTCGATGGTTTTTTGCAGACGATGGATTTCGTCAATGAACAGCACGTCGCCTTCCTCGAGGTTCGTTAACAGACCGGCGAGGTCGCCGGCTTTCTCGATGGTCGGGCCACTGGTGCTTTTGAGGTTCGCGCCCATGGCCTTGGCGAGGATGTTGGCCAGCGTGGTTTTGCCGAGACCGGGCGGACCGCTGAACAGGATGTGGTCGAGCGCTTCGCTCCGCTGTTTCGCCGCTTGCACGGCGATTCCGAGGCGCTCCTTGACCTTGAGCTGGCCGGTGAATTCGGAAAAGAGCGAGGGGCGCAGCGTCATTTCCAACGCCGCGTCCGGTTTGTTCAAAGTGGAAACCGCGCGTTCGGGCATTGCGGAGAAGATGGGCAAACGCAGGGTGAGCGACAAGGTCAAATGCGACGGGCTGCATCTTGTCGCTGGCACCCGACAAGGGTGGTCGCCCGTTTGGAGTTCCGTCCCGCCGGGCGGGACGGAACTCCGAACGGGGGCAGTGTCACGGGCGCGTCGCCCAAATCATTTTGGAGACGGGGCGGAGCGCGGCTGTCCCAGCTGCAGCACGTTCGAAACCCCAAAACCCGTGGAATTTTGTGCGCTCATTTGGCCTTTCTGGCTGCTGCGAGTGGGACAGCCGCGCTCCGTTCCATTTGGGCAACACGCCCTCACGATGCGCCGGAAAGACGTGAAACCATCGTGTTTTGGTTCAATCCAGTTCAATTTTTGGAGAGTTCTTTGCCAAAAATGGTTGGCGGCGATGGGGAGCTTTGTTAACCTTCGCCCGCGACACCTCTTTATGAAAAAAACTAAAATTTCCTTGTGGGCACTTGCGGCATTCTGCTTGTTCGGCCTTGCAACCAACGTGTTTGCCGGTGAGGCGGACATCAAAATTCCTTCTCTGAGCGAAGTCAAATTCGCAGGATTGGGCGGCATCAGCGGCGAAATGCTGATGTATCTCGGCATTTTGCTCTGCGGCGTCGGCGCCCTGTTCGGCCTGGTGCAATACAAGCAGACCAAGGCGTTGCCCGTGCATGAGAGCATGGCCAAGGTGTCCCACATGATTTGGGAAACCTGCAAAACCTACCTTTTTACCCAGGGCAAATTCCTCGCCATCCTCTGGCTGCTCATCGCGGCTTGCATGGTTTACTATTTCAAGGTTCTCCAGGGGAACTCAATGGGCAACGTGGTGGTCATCCTGCTCGCTTCGGTGCTCGGCATCCTGGGTTCCTACGGCGTGGCCTGGTTCGGCATCCGCATCAACACCGTCTCCAACTCCCGCACCGCTTTCTCCGCGCTCAAAGGCAACCCGTTCGCCACGCTGGGCATCCCGCTCCGCTCCGGCATGAGCGTCGGCCTGCTCCTGGTCTGCGTTGAATTGTTCTTCATGATCTGCATCCTGATGTTCCTCCCTCGCGAACTCGTCGGCCCCTGTTTCATCGGCTTCGCCATCGGTGAATCGCTCGGCGCCAGCGTGCTCCGCATCTGCGGCGGCATCTTCACCAAGATCGCCGACATCGGCTCCGACCTGATGAAAATCGTCTTCAAGCTGCCGGAAGACGACCCGAAGAATCCCGGCGTGATCGCGGATTGCACCGGTGACAACGCTGGCGACTCGGTCGGACCGACAGCGGACGGCTTTGAGACCTACGGTGTGACCGGCGTGGCGTTGATCGCGTTTCTTGCCCTGGCCCTGGCGGCCAGCCCGAAAATATGCGCCACGCTGATTGTCTGGCTGTTCACCATGCGCGCGTTGATGATCGTGACCTCGCTGGTGTCCTACTTCGTGAACGAAGTCATCAGCAAGGCCATGTTCAGCGGCAAGAAAGACTTCGACTTTGAAGCCCCGCTGACCCACCTCGTATGGCTCACCTCGTTCGTGTCCATCATCATCACCTTCATCGCCAGCAAACTGCTCTTGGGCGACTTCACTGACGCCACCGGCACCGCCCAGCCCGCGCTGTGGTGGGTGTTGTCGGTCATCATCAGTTGCGGCACGGTGGCGGGCGCGCTGATTCCTGAATTCACCAAAATCTTTGTCAGCACCAACTCGAAGCACGTCAAGGAAGTGACCAATTGCTCCAAGCACGGCGGCGCATCGCTGAACATCCTGTCGGGCTTTGTGGCCGGTAACTTTTCGGCCTTCTGGATGGGGCTGTGCATCATGGTGTTGATGGCCACCTCGTATTTCTTTTCCCAGAACCCGGCGCTCCTCTCGCTCATGCCCAGTGAGTTCCTTTTTGCCGCGCCGATCTTCGCATTCGGCCTCGTGGCCTTCGGCTTCCTCGGCATGGGCCCCGTGACGATTGCCGTGGACAGTTACGGCCCGGTCACCGACAACGCCCAATCCGTCTTTGAGTTGAGCCAGATTGAAGGCCGCAAAGGCATCAAGGAAGAAATCAAACGCGACTTCGGTTTCGACGCGGACTTTGAAAACGCCAAGTATCAACTGGAAAAGGGCGACGGCGCGGGCAACACCTTCAAGGCCACGGCCAAGCCGGTGCTCATCGGCACCGCCGTCGTCGGCGCGACCACGATGGTGTTCGGTATCATCATGCTGCTGCAACGCATGTATGAGGGCCAGGTGGCTTCCGGGATTGCCGGTCCGTTCAAACCGGTCGTTGACGCCTTGAGCATCGTGCAGCCGGAAATTATTCTCGGCCTCATTATGGGCGGCGCGGTGATTTACTGGTTCACCGGCGCCTCCTGCCAGGCGGTCGTCACCGGCGCGTATCGCGCGGTGGTCTATATCAAGGAGCACATAAAACTCGACTCCACCACCGCCTCGGAGAAGGACAGCAAGGAAGTCGTCCGCATCTGCACCGTCTATGCACAGAAGGGCATGTGGAACATCTTCATCGTGGTGTTCTGCTTCGCGCTCGCGTTGCCGTTCTTCAATCCGTATTTCTTCATCGGCTATCTGATCGGCATCGCGTTCTTCGGTTTGTTCCAGGCCATCTTCATGGCCAACGCCGGCGGGGCGTGGGACAACGCCAAGAAAATCGTCGAGGTGGACCTCCGCCAGAAGGGCACCGAACTGCACGCCGCCACCGTCGTGGGCGACACCGTGGGCGATCCGTTCAAGGACACCTCGTCCGTGGCGATGAATCCGGTGATTAAATTCACCACGCTGTTTGGCCTGCTCGCCGTGGAAATTGCGGTGACCATGACGAACCAGAACCTGAAGACCGGCATCGGGGCGTTCTTCTTTGTAGTCGCGCTGGTGTTCGTCTATCGCTCGTTCTACTGCATGCGGATTCCGGAAGAAAAAGCGGTTGGAAAGTAACAGCCGAGTTTTAACCGCCGCCCTCCGGCCCGCGCCGGCGGGCGGTTTTGTTTTTGGCCGCGAATCAACGGACGTTTTTAAATCCGATTATGCCATTTCGGAGCGCCGGAGGCGCGGAAAAATACCATTGACATCATGATTCACCTGAACTCAAGGCGCTTAAAGACACCATAAACGAAAAGATGCAGTTCTTTAGAACTGAGAGTGGTTACAACTATGATGACGCAATGCAAGTGATGGCAAAGCCCTGAAAAATTGTCGCCAAGACTACAGCAAAAAATATGAAAACATACGGAGTAAAAGTCATTCCCACAAAGGATGGATTACGTGTTGAACAACTTGAGCAACAATCTCCAGGTGGGCGGTTCAAAACAAATGGTAGAAGTCTTTTTGTTGATCGCGAAACCAACAAAAAGAATTACAGAGATTCTTTGATGAGCGCGATTGATTTGGGTTTAGCCGGGGAAATTAATGAAACTCATTTGGTAAAAGAGAAGTAACTACTTTTACCTTCTCCGGCCGCCGGGGGCGAAGTGGTAGCCGCCGTGGACGCGCCCACCCCGTACTTTGCCGGGAAAACCGCCCTGGGGCTGCCCGGCTTTGGCTTCCTCAAACAGCATGGTGTATTTGTAACTGAAATTCTCCAGTTTCACGCGCGGGATTTTCTGGCTGATGAAACGTTCGATGGCGAAGACGTGGCTGCCATCCTCGGCGGTCATGATGGTGAAGGCGTCGCCGGTATGCTCCGCGCGGCCCGTGCGCCCGATGCGATGGATGTAATCCTCCGGATGCTGCGGCACGTCGTAGTTGATGACGTGGCTCACGTCCGCGATGTCAAGCCCGCGCGCGGCGATGTCCGTCGCCACGAGCACCTCGTAGCGGCCGGAACGGAAGCCTTGCAACGCCTGCTCGCGTTCCTTCTGCGTGCGGTTCGAGTGCAGCACGGCCACGGCGTGATTGTTGCGCTTGAGCAATCCCACGACACGGTCCGCCCCGTGCTTCGTCCGGCAAAAGATCAGCACCGAGTTGAAATTCACGCGTTTCAGCAGTTCGAGCAGCAGGTCGGATTTTTGTGAATCGGCCACGGGATAAATGACGTGCTTCACAGTTTCCGCCGGTGTCCGGCGCGCGCCGATTTCAATCGTTTCCGGTTTGTTCATCGCCCATTGAATGAGCGTTTCGATTTGCGGCGGAATCGTCGCGGAAAACAGCGAGGTGTGGCGCTGGCGCGGGCAGCGTTCGACGATGCGGCGCACGTCGGGCAGGAATCCCATGTCCAGCATCCGGTCGGCCTCGTCGAGCACGAGAAATTGGACCTTGTCCAGCCGCACCGTGCCGCGTTCGAGATGATCGAGCAAACGTCCCGGTGTGGCGGCCAGCACGTCCACGCCCGCGCGCAAATCGTCCAACTGCCGTCCATAACCAACGCCGCCATAAACGACGGTGACTTTCAAATTGGTGAAGCGCGCAAAATCGCGGATGGCCGTTTCCACCTGCGCGGCGAGTTCGCGCGTCGGTTCGAGAATGAGCGCGCGCGGACCGGGCGCATGCCGGTCCAGTTTTGTGAGAATGGGCAGCGCAAACGCGGCGGTCTTGCCGGTGCCGGTTTGGGCGCTGCCGATGATGTCGCGGCCGCCCAGCACGAGCGGAATGCCGCGGAGCTGAATCGGTGTGGGGGTGATGTAACCCGCCGCGCGCACACCTTCGAGGACTGACGGAGAAAGGCCTAACTTGGTAAAAGGCATGAATACAGGCTAACAGCCGGGAGAATTAAAGAAAGCAGGGATTTTGCTCGGAGGGGCGAGTTCCACGAACCCCAAATTTGAAATCTAAATAATTGGGGTCTCGCAGAGCTCGCCCCTCCGATTCATTACGCCGGCGTCGCGCCTTCGCCAGCCGCCGGTTCACTCGCGGGCGCATTGGCGGCGGGTTCGGCCGGCGCTGGCGTTTCAGCCGTCGCTTCAGCGGCCGGTTCCGGTTCAACGGCCGGCTCCGGTTCGGGCGCGGGAATTTCCGCCTCGGTCAAAATCGCAGTGTCTCCCTCCGGGTCAACTGTGGTTGGAGTGGCCCCGCCTTCCGCCACCGGTTTTTCGCCGGCAGCTTTCTTTTCCGGCTTCACTGGTCGGGGCAGCGGTTTTTTGGCCGTGTCCATCCGGCCATCGGCAAATTCAAGGACATGACCCTGATGCACCAGCCAGTGCAAATCGGCAATGATGACAGTCTGTTCCGCCGTCGGCTCATCGGACGCTGGTGGCGTGGGAACAGCCGGAGCATCCTGTGTCACAGCGGCGGCTTCGCCACTCGCGTCGGGCGCGGGCGCGGCAATCGGCGGTGCGGCCGGTTTGATTTCAATGACCGTCGGCTTCTTGGGCGACGGCGCGAGCGCCTCGATCAATTGCCGCCGGGTGCACTTCGGATGCGTGTTGATGTGGCCGACGATGCTTTTGATGCTTTCCG
Source organism: Limisphaerales bacterium (assembly GCA_003134375.1). Classification (GTDB taxonomy): domain Bacteria; phylum Verrucomicrobiota; class Verrucomicrobiia; order Limisphaerales; family UBA11358; genus UBA11358. Next base: position 16,442 of record PLAY01000143.1, read on the forward strand.
AAACCGGCGTGGTTTCCAGGTCGAGAAATTGCGGGCGGGCGACGGAAACGTGCGTGAAGGTCTTGTTGACCTTGAAAAAATGCAGGCCGTGCGTGGCGAATTGCCGGCTGAGGCCGGTGGCCAGTTGCAGCGGAAAATATTTCTGCTGTTCCCAATCATTTCGCACGAGCTGCTGCAATTCCCGGCAGCGCAGGTTGCGGCTCAACACGCCGCCGACCGTGTGCGTTTCCACCGGCTTGATGATGGTGTCCTTGTGGACGGCGCGGAAATGTTTCTCCACCTCCTCCCGGCTCGGGAGCTTGAGCGGCTCCGGCACGTTCAGACAGGTGTATTCGGTCGTGAAACTTTGGTCCTCGACCCACTTTTTGACGACTTCCTCGTCCTTCACGATTTTCACGCGCGACTTGAAGGCGTCGAACGGCATCCGGGAGAAACGCTCGGCGTGCAGCTTGCGGAGCTGGTTCTGGTAATCGTGGTGATTCGGCGGGCCGAGAATCTTGCCGCTCATGCCGCATTGCGCCACAAAAGTGTATTTGCCCTTGGGCGGTTCGGTGGCAGTGCGTTCGGCCTGATAAAACGTGGCGAAATGAACCTTGAGCACGTGCGCGACGGCCTCGTCCTCGCTCAACCACGGCGTGTCGTCGAGCGCGCAGGCGAACAACGGCTGTTTGACCGTGCCATCGGCGTTTTTCTTCACCGCGAGCTGGACGGCGTAACGCTCCGGCTTCGCCAAAACGATTTGCGCAATCTGGAACAGCGGATACGCGCGGCCGGTCACCTTGATCTGGCGGGCGAGCGATTCGACGCCGTTTTCGTCCGGTAAAAAAGTGACGGTGATTTCCGGCAACGGCGCGGGCGGTTCGGGACGCTCACGGCGTTCGCCACGGTCATCGCGCTGGGAAAAGCCTTTCTTGCGGTCGCCGAACTTTCCACCACCGGCACGGGGCGGACGGGGTCCGCGGCGCTCGCCGAACGAATCCGGGCGCGGTCCACCGCGCCGGCCTTCGCGCGGGCGGTCCTCGCGTCCGGCGGGTTCGCCGGCAAACTTTGCGTACGGGTTGACGGCCGGTTTTCCCTGCGCCCAAGCGGGCAGGAAAAGCTTTTCCAGATCAATTTCGACTTCAGAAATGTTGCTCATGTCAAATCAAACGCCCAGCCAAGCAGGGCCGAAAATCAATCATAGGATGGATTGGCGCGGTTTGGAAAGCAAGCGCAGCTTCGGGTGGTGTCCTAATTTGAAATTAGACAATTACAGCATCAGAAACATCTAATGTTCCGAGATAACATTTGTTGCCGTCAAATTCTCTTATAAGTTTTTTGTTCAATGGAATAGCGAGACATTTGTTATTTTCGGTCACCATTATAACAAGGAAGTCCGTTTGCTTACCTTCTAAAATCTCCCACGGTTCATCTGCTAAAAATTTCCACGATTGAGTGATTTGCGGTTCTCCACATTTAACCGTAGCCAATATGTTCATTTTGTTCCCTTCTTATCCGTGGTTGAAATTCGCATTATTCTCGCATTGCCCACAGTTCCGTCGGTTTTCAGCCGGAAAGATTTTCTTCGGCTTTTTACTTGGCGACGGGCGCGGCGTTACGTTTCGCCATGATCGCCTCGACAATTTTTTTGGACAGCGCGGGTTTTTCGACCATCGCCTTCTGCGCGGCTTCCTTGCCCTGGCCGATCAGCTCGCCCTCGAATTGCAGCCACGCGCCTTTTTTGTCCACGACGCCGTGTTCAATGCCCACCTCGAGGATGCAGCCTTCCTTGTTGATGCCGTGATTGTAAATGATGTCGAACTCGGCCTCGGCAAACGGCGGGGCGACCTTGTTTTTGACGACCTTGACGCGCACATGATTGCCGATGGCGTTGCCGGCGTCGTCCTTGAGCGTGTCCTTGCGGCGGATGTCGAGGCGGACGCTCGCGTAAAATTTCAGCGCCTTGCCGCCGGGCGTCGTTTCGGGGTTGCCGAACATCACGCCGACCTTTTCGCGCAATTGATTGGTGAAAATGCAGGTCGTCTTGGACTTGCCGAGGACGGCGGTGAGCTTGCGCAACGCCTGGCTCATGAGCCGCGCCTGCATGCCCATCGTGGCCATGCCCATCTCGCCTTCGAGTTCGGCCTTGGGCACCAGTGCGGCGACGGAATCAATCACGATCACGTCCAGCGCGTTCGAGCGCGCGAGGGTTTCGCAGATGGTCAGCGCTTCTTCGCCGCTGTCCGGCTGCGACACGAGTAGATCGTCGAGGTTCACGCCGAGCTTTTTTGCGTAGCCCGGGTCCAGCGCGTGCTCGGCGTCAATGAACGCCGCGAGTCCGCCGGCTTTTTGCGCGTAGGCGATGACGTGCAGCATGAGCGTGGTTTTGCCGGACGATTCCGGCCCGAAAATTTCCACGACGCGGCCGCGCGGGATGCCGCCGACGCCCAGGGCGAGGTCCAGCGCGAGCGCGCCGGTCGGGATCACGTCAATTTTGACCAGCGCCCGCGCGTCGCCGAGGCGCATGATGCTGCCTTCGCCGTAGCTTTTGGTGATGGAGGAGATGGCGGCTTCGAGTTCGCGCTGGTGCGGCGCGCCGGCCTTGGTTTCAGCGGCAGGTTTTTCGGCAATTTTCGGCGGCATAACTTTTCCTTTCAGAGCCCTTGGTTGTTGGTTTTACAGAATGCGACTACGGAAGGCGACAGTAGTGAATCACCTGAAAATAGTCAAACGCGGATGCGCACCAGGGGAATTGGGGGCGCAACTTGACACACCCGCCATTTTTCTCCCTCTCCGCCAACGGAGTTGGGGGATAGGGACGGGGAGAGGTGGCGCGTTTAAATTCAAATCCCCTCGCCCCGACCCTCTCCCCGCTCAGGCGGGGCGAGGGAGTTAATGGTGGTGTCAAGTTGCGTCCCCATCGGCCTGGCGTCAATCAGCGTGCTAATGTGAGATTGTTGAAATCCCGGAAAGAGACTGTCCTTCGTTTGAATCAATCCACAGGGGGTTCCGCCTTACTCGTTTAACCCCCAATGATTGCTGCCGGGTTCTTCCTGAAACTCATTCAGCCTCGCCGGCCATGGGGCCGCGGAGACCTCGATGCTCGTGTCCGGGAGCGGCGGCAGCAGCGGCAAAAAGTCCATTTGCAACCGATGAGCGGCAAACTGCAGCCGGGATAAAAGTGCTCCCACGGCCAGGCCCGCAACCCGGGGTTCCGTGACTATCAAGGCCAAAGCGCCTTCCGCCTTCGTTCGGGCCTGGACGCACGCGTCCAGCCACTGGCTGGTTTCCGGAGTCAGATCATGGGCTGGCAGGGAAAATAATATGATGTCCGCCCGGGCCACAGCCTCCGCCGCCCAGTGGGCCGATACCGGATTATTCAAATCTTTGACTTTCCAAAAACTGAAGGCAAACGCCAGCTCAGCCCCAAAGCGGGCCATCACCCCGCCGCAAATTTCCATCGCCAGGTCGTGAGCAACGGCATCCTCGTACAATACCAGGAACTGGCAGGGATTGGCGCCTTCCAGTGAAAGTGTTTCCTGCGTTAATATTGCCGTGCTCATGCTCAATTTTTTGAGACTTGCTGGCAGTCGCGCCCCCAAAACACGGTCACCAGCGGAAAGGCCTGTTAATAATCCGAATTACAAAGCTATGGTTAACAAGTCGTACCCTTTTCCGCCGGATTCAAGCACAAGTTGTTCACCTCCATTCACAAGTTGTGCATATCTTGTTCACGCGTCGTCAAAAACGGCCGGGAAAATTCGTTCCTGGCCGGAGCTCCCGGATCGCCGCGGAATATCTGTCACGACTTCGCGCCGACGTTGCAGGCTTCCATGTCGCGACCGCCAATGACGAGCCGTAGCGCAGACTGGCAGTCTGCTGTGTCGCGGATTGGCAATCCGCAGACCGTTCACGCATCCGGTGCTGCCGAACAACGCGACAGCATGCCGACTGCCAGTCGGCGACACGGCAGACAAACTGTCTGCGCTACGCTGGCAAGCTACGCCCGCCGCTCTTTAATCGGCGCCAGAATATCCGCCACGACTTCGCCCTTCGACTTCGCGCCGACGTTGCCTTTGCCGTGCAGGCGCTCAACTTGGTGGCGAACCAAAATGCGCGGCGTGGGAGGCATAGGCCGCCGCATCGTCGAGCATCATGTCAATCGTTGACGCAATCGGGCCGGCTTTTACCAGGCCGGAGAAAACCGCCCGGTCGCCGATATTGTCTTCCAGAACGAACGTCGGGCGTTGCGTCACCTGCAAGGCATGGAATTCCGCTGTCGTCGCCCGCACGCGTTTTTCGATTTCCGGCGACCGCGACGTTTTGAGCAGGGCTGCGGCATCCAAATTGGCCGCCCAAGCGGCCACCGCCACGGAAACGTCCCATTCCCCCACTTTTTTCCCGACACACAGGGCTGCTTCCATCAGCGCCAGCCGCACCCGGTCGTCGGTGACACCAAAATCTTTTGCCGCTTCCGCCACGCAATTGGGCGCGAGATATTCCTTCAATCCGGTCAACCAGCCGGATTTCAGCATGAACGGCGCCCGCATAATCGTCCCGCTGCGCCGATAAAACCAATCCGCCTGCGTCCGCGACTTTGGCATGCCCGATTTATCAAGCAAGGCAATGACCCAATCGAATTCCACCGGGGACTTTGCGTATTTCTGCTTCAATTCCCGCCACGCCGGTTCCGCCCAGTAGCACCAGGAGGAAATGACATCGAGATAGTAGGTGATTTTCACATTCATGGCGGCATTTTATCCCTGCCGTCCGCAAATGGCATTCAAAATATTTTCACTTCGCCTTCGGCTTCGCGCGGAGCGCGGAGCATTGCTCCGCGAGTCTCGTTCTGTTTGAATCGGGCAGAGCGATGCTCTGCGCTCCAATGCATAAACCGCCTCAATCCAAACGCGAACATCTGCGCCGGCTGGTCGCCTCCAAACGGCAGTGGAGCGAACCGTTGGCCGACGGGGCCAAGGCAGGGGGTTTTCGCGGCTGGCACGAACGCGGTTACCTGCCGCACTGCGACCAGCCGGGATTGGTTCAGTTCCTCACTTTTCGACTTTGGGATTCGATGCCCGCTTCATGGCGCGGCGAATGGGAACATCTCCTTGCTGTTTCCACGCGGAGCGATGCTCCGCGCTCCGGAGAGCAAAGCATTGCTTCGCGTGAACAGCGGATAAAACTGGAGGAATATCTGGATCGCAGCCTCGGCGAATGTTTTCTGCGCGATCCCCGCATCGCGACGCTGGTGGAACAGGCGATTCGTTTCCATCAGGGCCAACGGTTTGAACTTCTGGCGTGGGTGGTGATGCCGAATCACGTCCACGCACTCATCCAAGTCGGCCTGACACCGTTGACGCGGATTGTGCAGAACTGGAAATCCGTGGCGGCGGTGGCGGCGAACAAACTGCTCGGCCGGCCGGGGCGATTTTGGCAGCCGGACTATTGGGATCGCCACATGCGCGATGCGGAACAAACGCTCAAGGCCGTTCGTTACATCGAAAACAACCCGGTGAAAGCAAAGCTTTGCCGTGCGCCGGAAGATTGGCCCTTCAGCAGCGCGCGCTTTCGCAATTCGCAAACGCGGAAACTGGAGTTGCCGCAGTAACGGAGCGCGGAGCATTGCTCCGCGTGAATTGGTCGGCAACGCTGTCGGAGCGCGAAGCATCGTTTCACGTGGTTTGGAGGGACTCGCGGAGCAATGCTCCGCGCTCCGGCCTGCTTACGCCCGCCGCTCCTTGATCGCCGCCAGAATGTCCGCCACCACTTCGCCCTTCGGCTTCGCGCCGACGTTGCCTTGGCCGTGCAAGCGGACAGAAACCGCTCCCGCTTCCACGTCGCGGCCGCCGATGACCAGCATGGTGTGGACTTTGGCCTTCTCGGCTTCGGCAATCTTCGCCTTGATGGGGTCGGTGCTGAAATCGGCGCTCACGCGGACAAAATTCGCGCGCAGTTCGTTCACGATGGGCTGGGCGTAATTCACCAGCGCCGCGTCGTCGTTCAACGTCAGCACGCGCACCTGGTCGGGCGCGAGCCAGAGCGGGAAGTTGCCGGCGTAATGCTCGATGAGAAAGCCGATGAACCGCTCGTGCGTGCCGAGCGGCGCGCGATGGATGCACAGCGGCGTCTTGTCGGTGTTGTCCTTGTCGCGATAGACCAGGCCGAACTTGGCGGGGATGGCGAAGTCCACCTGGTTGGTGGCCAGCGTGAATTCGCGGCCGATGACGCTCCAGACCTGCACATCAATCTTCGGGCCGTAAAACGCCGCTTCGTTTGGCACCTCGACGTAGGGAATTTTTGAATTAATCAACACCTGCCGGACCATGTCCTCGGTCTGCTTCCAGAGTTCCGGTTCGTTTACATACTTTTTGCCCATGCCTTCCGGCGACGAGGTGCTGAAGCGCATGACGTATTTCTCGATGCCAAAAATCTTGAAATATTTCAGATACATCTCGTTTACCGCATTGAACTCCTGCGCGAACTGCTCTGGCATGCAATAAATGTGCGCGTCGTTCATGTTGAGCGACCGGACGCGCATGAGGCCGAACAATTCGCCGGACTGCTCGTAGCGATAGCAGGTGCCGTATTCCGCCAGCCGCAACGGCAAATCGCGGTAACTGCGCGGCTCCGCCGCAAAAATGCGGTGATGGTGCGGGCAGTTCATGGCTTTCAAATAATAACGCTCTGGCTCACTCAAAACTTCGTTGAAAACATCATCTTCAAAACTCAACTGCATGAGTTGGTCTCCCATTTCCTTCAGATGATCCGGAATGAACTCGCGAAGTTTTTTCCACGTAAATCCGTTGACTGAATCGCTTGCGCCAATATCACCTTTAGGGCTTTCAAGGTATGGCTTAAGTTGCTCGACAAGCGCTCGCGTCCGCCGAATGCGGTTTGTTTCGTCAGATTCCGCAAGCTTCGTCATGTGCTTTTCTTCGCGAAGAATCATCGGCGGAAACATTGACTCCGCGTAAAGCAACGGTAGATGGCCGCTCGTCAGATACATCTTTTCTTTCGCGATGTGCGGTGTTTTGACGCGCACGTAACCGGCCTGAAATTCAGTTTCTTTCGCCAGCTTCTCCAGTTCCTCACAAATCGCCGCGCCTTTGGGCAGCCACAGCGGCAGGCCGGGGCCGACAAATTCCGTGTCGATGGCGTAAAGCCCCATCTCCTGGCCGATCTTGCGATGGTCGCGGCGCTTGGCCTCCTCGAGCATCTTGAAATACTCGTCGAGCTGGGTCTTGTTCTTGAACGCGGTGCCGTAGATGCGCTGGAGCTGTGGGTTTTTCTCGTCGCCCTTGTAATACGCGCTGGCCACGGTGGTGAGCTTGTACGCGCCGATGTTGCCGGTGCGCAACACGTGCGGCCCGGCGCACAGGTCAATGAAATCGCCGCTCTTGTAATACGTGATCGGCTCGCCTTCGGGAATGTCTTCCAGGTTGCCTATCTTGAACTTGGAGGCAGCGCCTCTGGCCGATAGGGCGCCCAGGCGCCCGGCTTTGGCATCGGCTAAAGCCTGCTCGCGCGTGACGGTGATTTTCTCAAAGGTATGGTTCGCCTTGATTTCCTTTTTCATCTCGGCCTCGATGGCCGGGAAATCCTCGGGCGAAATGCGGTGCGAGAGTTCGATGTCATAGTAAAAGCCGTTTTCGACCGCCGGGCCGGAGGCGAACTGGGCGTCGGGCCAGAGCCGGACGATGGCGGTGGCCATGACGTGGGCGGCGGAGTGCCGGATGCGCTCCAGCTCGGTCATTTTCTGGCGGTCGTCGAGAGTTTTGCGTTCGGATTCCATGGCTTTTTTATAACGCAAAGACGCAAAGATGCAAAGGCGCAAAGAAACGGAGAATTTTTACCGGGCGCATCTCACTTTCTTGCAACCTTTCATTAGCACCGGGCTTCAGCCCGGTGCTAGAGCATTTCCAGTTATTACGTAGCGCAGGCTTTCCAGTCCCGCATTGCGGGATTCAGGCGACTTTTCCGCCTTCGCGGCGCGCCAAAGCGCCGCTTCGGCGCGACGGCGGCCAGTCGCCAATCCGTGCCGTTCCGCAGGAAACACGGGACAAGAATGTCTGCGCTACATCAAANNAGTTGGAACCGCCCTAATGAGAAAAATAGCTCTGCAAGAAATTGAGATGCGCCCATTTTTACCCGGAGCGCGGCTTGTCTCAAGCCGCAGCAGATTCGTTGGCGAATGGAGGTTGGGGTTGTCGAACTTAAGAATGGGGCCGCGCTGCCCACGACACCGGTTGTGATTGAGAAATGGTATCCGCCCCTGGGAGCGCCGGCGCTCCCAGAAGACGATGGCAGATTACGGCCAAGACCAGGTGTAGGGGAATTCCAGCCGGTAAAACCATTGCGGACCGGAATTGGTGACATAGACCGTTTGTGTCGCACTGGAACTGACAAAGGTGGCATTGGTCGTCCAGTTCGGCATCGCAAGATTCGTGCAGCCAAGCACCAGGCCATTCTGGCCAATCGGAACATTGGCCACAACCAACTGGTTGCTGCCATTGAGCGCGGTGAAATTGCTGATTTGCACCGGCGAGATGAGCTGCTGAGTGATATCGGCCAGCACCGCATGGAACTTCGCGGTCGGGTCATCGTAGTCCCAAAAAATGTAGTTTGTGCCCGGGCCGTTTATGGACTTGTTTGCCAGCGCCGGATCATCATACGCATCAATGCTCTGCCCACCATAGAGGGCGTTGGTCAAACCATAGGCAGCGGCGTTTGTCAGCACGTTGTCCAGCAGGCTGAAAAAGTCCGGCTCGTAAATCGTAATTCCGGGCAGGGACGTTCCGGCCTGATTCAAAAGGGCGGTAAAAGCGGTGTTAAAACCAATGATCCTTTGGCGGATGAAACTCTTAGAGGCCGCAGGGTAATTGTTGTATTCCGGAATCTCGGTAATATCCACAGCATTCGGCATGATCAAGGTGCGGGCGCCCTTGGCATAATATAGATTTGTGATGATGTTCCAATGGTTGGTCAAGGATTGGTTAATGGCGTTGGTCCACGTGACTATATTCGTAGAAGGGTAAATAGTACCCATATAACCGACAAAATCGGCGTCGTTGACCCATACTACAAACAGCGCGGTGGCCGCATCCGATGGCGCGGTAAAATGGCTGACATTCGTTACCAGAAGGGGACTGTAATCATAGTAGAATGACCAATTATTGCTGGAATAGGACCAGTTGGTGCTCGACGCAGACAGATTGGGGTATGACACGTGAGGCGAACCATTGGTGGAGTACCAGTAGTTATTGGGCAGGCCCAGTTGCTGTGCCAATAGCTCAACCCAGACCCGGCCATTGGAGTAGCGTTTGCCGTAGTAATTTGCCAGGCCTGATGTGTTGTTGGTCGTGGTGGAAACGCCGTCGCCAAAAATGTAGATCGAGGTGAAGGCGGTTTGGGCCGAAACAACGGCGGATCCAAACAACAAAAAACCCACCATGAATTGTACAGCTTTTTTCACGCTGCCTATTCTACCGCATACCGGATGAAAGTAAAGTCCGCCTGAGAACCGGCAGGAGCTGGTTTGCAAAAAATCCAACATATCCGCCTGTTTTCATTACGGAAAACGCCGGACTGATCTTTCACAAACCGGTTCCTTGGCGTTTTCAGTCGGCACACGAAAAACCGCTGAAGCGGTTGGCTGGCCTTCCTCCCGCTGAACACCCAGCTAAACCGATCCATGCAGTCGAAACGACACCCAAGCTGCCGCACAACACGCGTAGGATAGAGCATTTCCAGTTATTACGTAGCGCAGGCTTTCCAGTCCCGCATTGCGGGATTCAGGCGACTTTCCAGTCGCCTCTTTCGTGAGGATGAAACACGGGACAAGAATGTCCCGCAAACCCGCAGACAAGAATGTCTGCGCTACATCAAAGTTGGAACCGCCCTAGCAGCCTGTCGGGCTTGACGCA
>PLAY01000003.1 GCA_003134375.1 Limisphaerales bacterium
GATTGAATGCAAAATAGTATAAGGCAGCAGATAGCTGATGCCATCATCGGCAATGACATCCAAGGCGGCAGTCTGGGTATCACTGCCAAAGCAGGGATTATCACGCGGGCTAGACGCTGATATGGCGGGCGGATTTTCGTTGGTGTTCATAATGGGTTGGTTCGATTTCATGGATGTTCCTCTCGGTTGAAACTGATTGCGTAATACGCTGGCGAAACCGTTTCAGGAAACGATGGCCGCGCTGCAAAATGTTCTGGACGAATTTCTGTCGGTGCACGCGCGGAAGCACTTCCACGGCGGCCAGTCGCGCGCTGGAACGGGTGACGTGCGAGCGCAACAGTTCGGTATCGTCAGTGAAAACCTGGCAGCGTTCGCGCCCGCGCGAGATGCTGACGTAAAATTGTTGCTGGTGGACGGCAGGCAGCGAACGCGACGACGCGACGACCAAAACTTCATCCACTGTCTTGCCCTGGGCAGCGTGTGAGGTGACGGCGTAACCGTGAGTAAACGTGCGATAGTTTTCTGGAATCACCCGGCCATCGGCCAGTAGAACGGAATCGCCCTGAATCGCCCGCACCTCGACGAGTTCGCCGTTGACAAATTTCTTCCGCCAGTTGGCTTGCAGCAACAGCTTGTCACCGGCGGCCAATTTCAACTTCCGTTTCTCACCCACATCAAAACAGGCAGCGCCTGCCCACAATGGCAAAAGATTTTCAGCGCCATCGGCTCGTTGAACTTTGACGGAGTCATTTTCGACGGCGACCACCTGCACCGATTCATCTTTAACAAAACTGCCCGTCTTGCGATGAAACTGTATTGCCATGCCGGGACGGTATTGCCGCACATCCCGTTTCTGTGCTTCCGTCCACGACAGCGAATCGAAAACTTGAAACTCCTTTTCTTCGCCGGCCATCCGACCAGCCGTTTTCAGCACGGCACGAACTTTTTCCGTCACCGCTTCAATTTCGGTCCACGTCGGCGCGACCAGCAACGCGGATTGGTTTTCGGCCAACACTTTCAGATACGACTGTGCGGCCTTGTCGTGTAGATTATCGTTGGAAGATTCCACAATCGCGCCCATGCGTTCTAATTGTGCGAACGCTTCCACCGTTCGTTTCTGTGCCGCCAGTTCGACGGCCTTGCGATACGCGGCTTTGCGTTGCCGCCGGATGTGGGTCAATTGACCGGATTTAAAATCTGAATGGTTCTCCAAAAGCCGCAGAGCATCGCCACGGGCGACGGATGCGTGCTGGCCGGTGTCGCCGCAGAGCAGGACACGGCAATCTTTCGCCAGGTCAAAGAGCCGTTTCAGATCGTCAATCCCCACCGCCCCAGCCTCATCCAACACAATCAAATGACGCTGGGACAGCGATGGTTTTGACTGCAACAAACTTTGCAGCGTCACCGCCTCGAATCCTTCCTTGCGAAGAACCTCCGTCGCCGCCGCTGTTGGCGCACAGAACAATGGCTCAACGCGAGCCTCCTTGCAGGCGGCAACCAACTCGCGCAATGCCGTGGTTTTGCCAGTGCCCGCCAGACCGCGCAGGCCGGTGATGCGATCACTGGTGCGCAGGACATGGTAAATCGCCCGCTGCTGATCCTCGCTCAACCAGTCGGCAGGCCGGTAGCAGGGATGCAACGGCACGACCGCATCACATCCCGCGTTGACTGTTTGAATCAAATCCAATTCCGTTGCCAGAATCTGCCGCGTGGAAAATCCGCGTTCGGTTTTCACCAAGTCCGGCGAATACTCCACCATCTGTTTCAAACTGGTCAGGTCCACTTCGCCCTGCCGGTGCGCCAGCGCCGCCGTCAACAACTCATGCTCCGGCACGACGGACCTGCGCTCGAAGACATGAGCGACGGCGTGATTCAGGGCTTGGTTTTCTACCAAGGCGATTCGGGGTAGGCGTGATGGACGAACGGACGCGCAAAGCATTTGCAATGCCTGTAATTCGTCAGGCTGTAATTGCGCCAGTTGGCGCTCGCGCACTTCGGCCGTCGAGACACCTTTGAGTTTGGACGCGCGGCTGCGATGCACCGCATACGCCACTTCGTTGTTCGAGAGTTTGCGCCCCAACTTCTGCTCCATCTCCCGGACCACGGCATCCCGTTGCTCTGACCGTTTGGAAAAACATTTCAGAATCGCTTCGCTCACCCCCTCAACCTGAAATCCATGTTTGGCCGGAATGGTGCGATAACCCATTTCCTGCAATCGCCGTGCCAGTTCATTTCGATAAACTGCCGTGCTGTAGCGAATGGCCTCGAACATCGCCCCGTTTTGCAGCGCCTTCCAACATTGCTCCCGTTCATCGAACGTGGCGTTGAACACGGTGAAATGCGTGTGCAACAGCGGGTCCAGTGCGCGCGAACTGTCATGCACAAAGGCTGCCGCAACCAGATTGCCGGTGGTTCGGTCCTTTTGGCCGCCCTGCTTCCTGACGCGCGTGGCCGCGAAAGTTTCGAGTTCGCGGAACGCAATCTTGGCTGATTCCTCATGCGCTGTGACCATTCGCTGGTCATCCAACGTCACCGCCAGCACTGAAACGGATTTGGGCGCCGAACAGGTGAAGTCGTAAAACACGCGGCGTTGGTCCTTTTTCAATTGCCGCTGCGTCAGGCGTTCGCCGTCGTTTGGATTTCGATTCTCGCAAAGCGCGTGAAATTGTTCGCGCGTGACAGCTCGGTTTAATCCCAACCGTTCCGCGCCAACGCCGATCCACTGGCCGGGGCGGATTTCACCGGCGGCGTAGTAATCGTTCTGCGACAGGTGCTCGACAAAGTATCCTTCCGCAGCCGCCAGTTTTTTATGGGCGATGGCACTAAACATACGGCGCAATCTTATCAGCCTTCCAAAAGGCTCTGCGTGCTTCGCGCACAACTTTTAATTTCATCCTTCTTTCATTTACCGTTTTGTCATTTTGCCGAAACCGGCACAGTGATTGTTCTTTCTTCAAACAAAATGAATGCTCCGATCCACTTCCTGAAAGACATGGCAAAACCAATCCTTGGACTGTTCGGAGGCATTTAATTGACAGCCAACCGGCCATCAACGCTTGCCATTGAAGACCTCAATCTGAGGTGGTAAAACAGGCATCAGCCTGACCCATTTGGGATTGTAAGATACCGGACATCGGCCCGGTCCCCTCATTCGGGATGGCAGAAAATCCATCTGCCTAGTCTTTTATGACCAATCAATCGCTCAATCCGTTCAAATCAAACCACCGCCAGTCTCAATGGCTGTTTTGCCGCCATTTCCAGCGGGCATTCTGGCAGAACTCGGAACGGTTAGACCATTGTGGAATACGAAAAGAAGACCATCTGACGGCGGGACAACTTCTTCGCGAAATCGCCGACATCATCGAAGTGCCGGTTGAGACGCTCAAGCCTGATGATCGGCTGGGAAGGCTCTGCCGGGTTGAACCCAACGAACTGCATGTTGAAAAGGCGTCCGGCCTCACTGGACCTGTGTTCCACCGATACTATGAGTTCATTCATTTTTTAGAGCATAATTTGGATGAGGTTCAGTGGAACCGTTTTCTCTCGGCGGCTGGAGTCAAACCGGCGTCTGAGGAACACATCATAGATTGTTTTCTTGAAAATCGGCTGGCGGACAATATTCGTTTTATGGTGGATGCTAAAACAGGCGAAGAGGCATGACTGTGAAAGGGGCGTTAAACGGGTCCTGTAAACGGGTCAGTCTTGAATGGCCCTTAGATAAGGCC
>PLAY01000132.1 GCA_003134375.1 Limisphaerales bacterium
TTCCAGCGCATCCTGACTTATACGCTGAACTCGGTGATCAAGAAGATTGTACAGGTGCTCTTCCTCGCGGTGGGTCTGGTCATGACAGGGCACGCCATTCTGACCCCCATGCTGATGGTCATCCTAATGATCACCGGCGACTTCCTGGCTATGTCCTTGACGACGGACAACGTACGGCCATCCTCGATGCCCAATGCCTGGCGAATCGGCCAATTGACGATGGCGGGTGTATTCATGGGAATTTCCGAACTGGTCTTTTGCATCGCCGTCCTGGCCATTGCCGAATTCCGCCTGGGTTTTGGAATCGAAACGCTGAGAACCGTGGCCTTCGTGGTCATCGTGTTCGGCAATCAAGCAACGACCTATACGAATCGTGAACGCCATCGCCTGGTGTCCTCTTGTCCAAGCCGGTGGCTCATCGGATCGTCTGTAGTTGATCTGCTGATTGCCTCAGCGCTGGCAACTTGCGGAATTGCCATGGCTCCCCTGCCTATATTTGTTGTGGGAGGAATACTCGTGGGGGCAGTCGTCTTTGCATTCGTCCTGGATTTTGCTAAAGTCCCGGTGCTCAAACGCCTCAAGATCGCATAGAGAAAGGATGCGCAGTCTTGGAGGAACTGGTTTCAAAAGGAATGGTCACAGAGCTAAAAGTTAGGCCGGGACAATCCTTCCCGGCATCACTCAGGAAAGCCTGGCACAAGTAGTTGGTAATCAAACAAGAGCGGTGAATATGCTCCACTGGCTGCATGATCTACTGCCCCACATTCCGCATTACGGATATGTGCTCGTCTTCATTGTCGCGTTTTTGAACAACCTCGGTTTTCCACTACCGGGTGAAACGATTCTTTTGGGGGCCGGATTTGTTCTGGGAAAAACTGAGGATTCGATATGGGAACCCGTGGTGGCCGGAACGGTGGCCTGCTTTCTGGGCGGCATCTGTGCCTTCTGGCTGGGGCGGCGGTTGGGCCAGGGCGGCCTGGAAAAAATCCGCTGGCTCCATCTCACGCCTAAAAGGCTAAAGTGGCCCGAACGATTTTTCAAACGTCATGGTGCCAAGACGGTATTTATCGCCCGGTTCATCTTTTTGTTTCCGCCCGTCATGGTCAATCTGCTGGCTGGCATGTCGAAAATGCAATGGCGCACTTTTCTCTTTTACAATGTCACAGGGTCGGCGGCCTATTCCACCACTTACATCCTGATCGGATATTTTTTCGGGAAGAAGTGGAAACTGCTCGAAGCCTGGCTGGGCCCCACGGCGCTTTACCTGATTCTCGCGGGGTTGGTCATTGTGGTTTTAGCCGTGATTTTCAGACATTCCATATCCGGATATTGGGCGCGCCTTTTTCCCAAAAGACGTCAGCAAAAATAAGCCTTTAAAAAGCAGTTGAAACCACGAAACACACCAAAAACACGAAACTTTTCCGGTTGACAAATGTATCAATTTTGATACACTGCTTTACAGATGAAAGCTGAACGCCCGCTTAACGTCGTCTTTTTCAAGACGGAGGCGGGCAATGAACCGGTGCGGGAATGGCTGAAAGAATTGTCGAAAGAGGACTGCAAGGTTATCGGCACGGACATTTTGACGGTGCAATATGCGTGGCCGGTCGGAAAGCCGCTGGTTGACAATTTGGGTGACGGTCTTTGGGAAGTCCGTTCCCGGTTAAGCCACCGCAACGCGCGGACGCTGTTTGCGGTGGTGGATGAGGAAATTGTCCTGCTGCACGGTTTCATCAAGAAACAGCAGCGGACGCCGCAAGACGAACTGGAATTGGCGAAGAAACGTAAAAAACAATATCTGCTAAATTTATGAGCAAAAGAACACATCGCGGAAGTGATTTCCGGGATTTCCTGAAAGAACAGGGCCTCCTGGGTGAAGTCGAGGCGCGCGCGCTCAAGCAGGCCATGAGCCTGCAAATCAGCCGCCTGCTGGAGGAAAAATCGGTCTCCAAGTCGGAAATGGCGGCCCGGATGAAAACCAGCCGCGCGGCGGTGGACCGGCTGCTGGATGCTTCCAACTCCTCGGTCACACTGAACACTCTGGGCAAAGCTGCCCGGGCATTGGGGCGTAAGGTTAAAATCGAATTGGTGCCGGCATAACATTTTGCGTCATCAATCCCCGATGAAGAAAACCACCTTTCCCCTGTCCGAAGTCTATCGGCTGCTCGAACCCGGCCCGGTCGTGCTGCTCACCACCGCCCGCGCCGGGCGGGCGAACGTCATGCCCATGTCGTGGCATCTGATGATGGAGTTCACGCCGCCGCTCGTGGGTTGCGTGGTCAGCAACCGGAACTGCTCGTTTGCCAGCCTCAAGGCGACCCGGGAATGCGTGATCAACATCCCCACGGTGGAGCTGGCGGAAACGGTGGTGGGCTGCGGGAACACTTCGGGCCGGCGCGTGGACAAGTTCAAGGTCTTTGGCCTCACGCCCGTGCCCGCCGCGCGCGTCAAGGCCCCGCTCATCGCCGAATGTTATGCCAGCCTGGAATGCAAGGTCAGGGATGCGAAACTGGCCGCCCAATACAACTTCTTCATCCTGGAGGTCGTCCAGGCGTGGATTGACCCGGCGCGGAAACGGCCCCGGACGATTCATCATCAGGGCGAAGGTGAATTCATGGTGGCAGGCCGGATCCTGCATTTGCCGTCGCCAAAAACTTCGCTCGCCGGAAAATAAATCCCCGTCCGGCAAACCCGGTCGCGCCAATTTTCAAGGGGACGGCGGATGATTTTCCTCTTTCGTGGGAGCAGGGCGGGCTTCTCCATCTGCTTTTGAGGAGGAGTCGGCGGCCTCCTTTTTAACCTCATTTACATGCTGGCCAATTGGGTTATGCGGTTCTTTCGATTCAATAAAAAACGCCGCGATTTCAACAAGTGTTCCCAAGAAGAACATACCAAAGCAGAAGATTAGAATATTTGGGTTCTTAAGCTGTTCGATTGGTTCCTTTATTCGGTCGAGATCACAAATGAAATTGGTGGGTCCACCTGCAGGCGGATTATCGCCCACAAACGTCATATTTGTTGAAACCACGCTAAAATAAAAAGGGCGTTTATAGCTTTGTCCGCCAGCCGTATCTGTCCCTATCTCCATCATTCCTGAATCGTAAATCCTATAGATTCTGACATCTTTAGTCCTTGCAAGAGGAGAAAAGTTTTCAAAGTCAAAAAGGTAGTTAATTAAAATTTTTGAGATTTCTTGATAACCCTCGTCATTTTTTTCTAGCAGCCTGTCGGACTTA
>PLAY01000034.1 GCA_003134375.1 Limisphaerales bacterium
AGCCGACGGCAACGAGATCGAGAGTCTGTTTGACGGATTCAGCGGTGTCCATAGTGTAGCACGTGAGCATGGATTGTTTCACGACGGGATGGTCGCCCCCGATGATGACCCCGCCGTGCGCCGGATCGCCGATGACGACCTCGCGGGTCTTTCGCCGGTGATGGAAAAACGGGGATTCGCAGTAACGCATGAATTATTTGGGCTGAGCCGGCGCGGTTTCCACTGGCTGCGCCGATTGCTGGATTTGCACGTCGGTTGTGAACATCGCGCGGAACAACGAAAACCGCTTGATGTCGAAAAATGTCACGTAAAGCATGAACGAAATCAACAACACCGCAAAGCCGGTCGTGGTGTATTCAACGAATTTGATGCTCAACGGCCGGCGGCGGATTTTTTCAATGATCGCCATCAGGATGTGACCGCCATCGAGCACGGGTATCGGCAGAAGGTTGATGAACGAGAGGTTGATGTTGAGCAACACGAGGAAACTCAACGCGAGGCGGTAGTCGCTGTTCACTTGCGAAGCGAGAACGGCCAGAATACCCACCGGCCCGGACAAATCTTTCGCGCCCACGCCGGTCTGTTTGGAGTGCGCCAACGCGCTAAAAGTGCCGGCCATCTTTGCACAAACGTCCTTGACCTGCGCCCAGGGTGTCGGGTGCTGCACCTCGTAAACCCCCGCACTAAAGATGATGCCAATCCGGGCGCGTTTGGTGGCCGGATCATATTGCGGCGTTATGGTCACGCTTTTCTTTTCATTTTTGCGGTCAAAAATTATTTCACACGGCTTGCCTTCCGATTTTGAAATCAACCCACTCATCTGGTTCTGGTCGGGCACGGGAATTCCATTTACAGACAGAATCTTGTCACCTGGCTGCAACCCGGCCGCCGCCGCCGGCTTGCCGCTTTCCACTGCGCCGACCACGGGATGTTCGCGCGGGGCGAGGTTCAGAATTTTCACGCCGATAACTTCATTGACCGTGGCGGTCAGGTTGTAGCTATTTGAAACGCCATCATGTTCAATAACCACCGGAATCAAGTTCGTGCGGGCAAGCATCGTGAACTCCATGACATCCTCCCACGACTTTATGGGTTTATTATCCACCATGACCATCCGGTCACCTTCACGAATCCCCAGCCTGCCTTCCGGAGAAGCAGGATCAACATTGCCGACAATTGGCTGACTGACCGGCACCGGCAGGCCGACGAAATAAATCAGCGTGGCGATGGCGAACGCAAAAACCACATTCATGAACGGTCCGGCAAGGGCGACGAGAATTTTGTGCAGCGGCGGCGCTGGCGGAACCTCTTCCGCCGACTGGCCTTCGAGCGCCTCGGCGGTGATCATTTGCGGCAGCTTCACAAAACCGCCGGCCGGAATCCAGCGGATCGTGTATTCAATGCCATCGCGCTTCCAACTGCGAATTTTCGGGCCAAAACCGACGGCGAATTCCTCGACCTTCATGCCCAGCTTCCGCGCGACCCAGAAATGGCCGAATTCATGGACAAAAATGGCCGCGCCGAACAACACCAGCACGGCGGCAATCACGTAAATGACATTCAAAATGGTCATGTAAAAAATCAGCCCCCTACGAAGGGACGCCCTGAATATATCAGGGAAACCTTCGCCCGCAATCACGGAACGCAAGGCCCTAAACTTTGGGGGAGGTAAGGGCGCGTCACTCCGTGCGCGNNGCCCGGGACGGGCGCACTCCGTCAAGGTTGATGGGGCGAGGTGGCGCGTTGAACCCCCAAACCGTAGCCGCCGACGTGAGTCGGCGCTAACTTTCTGGTTTGGAAGTCTATTCCCCGAATTATTTTGGCGCGGACTGACGTCCGCGGCTACGAGATTCATGGAAAGGGTGGGCGTTGAATCTAAATCATTCTGGACAGCCACGGGCGACCGAAATAGGGTTGGCACATGAAATGGGATTGGCTGCAAAACGAACCGTAGATTATCTGTTAGCCTGCCTATGAAGGTCGTTCTCATCATCGTCAGTTGTCTGGTCGGAATCACATTTATCGTGCTTTTGGTACGGAGCCGAATTGCCCCAACTTATCCAGTGACCGCACGCGACATTCCAAGCGTCATAAGCCAACTCCAGCGGTCTGGTAAGGACGGGCACTTTGCCGTTCTCATGTTTGTTCCTCCCGGCTCGACAGATGGTCAGGCCGCCAATCTTCAGTATTCGATTGATGGTGGAATCGTCGGTTTGAATTGGGTTCTCATCAGTCCGCGCAATATCGCAGACCAAGCGAAGATCAGCGAGTTTGCCTCAAAGCTCGGTTATCGGCTCGACGAGCACGAGATGAACAACGTTCATTACCTGCGGGTTACTGGCAGCGGTATCTCCGAGCTTGGGGCGAGGATTATCCAGGATTTTTACCAGATTGGTCCCGACACCAAGCTTGGGATGATTACTGAAGGATTCAAGTGGCAGCCACAATGACGAGCAGTGACTTAATAAGTGGATAGGTTGCACCGCCGAAGCTTCAAATCGTTGAGGGAAGGCACCGTTTATTTCGCCGCCTGCCACATAATCGTCCTCGTTCTTCGTTCTCGTCCTCGATTTTTGGTTTTCGATTACGAGGACGAGGGACGAGGACGATTTTTTATCTGGCCGCCTCAGCGCGCGCCCAGGCGTCTGCCTCCAAAATCTGTTCCAACGTCGGGTGCAACACAACTTTGTGCGCCTCCATCGTCCGCCGGACCATTTCCGTGATTTGTGGGAAATTGATCTTGCGATTCAAAAACGCCGCCACCGCCGCCTCGTTCGCCGCGTTCAACACCGACGGCATGGTTCCGCCCACCTCCCCTGCCCGGCGTGCGAGTGTCAGCGCCGGAAAACGTTCCGCATCCGGCTCCTCAAACGTCAGGCTGCCGAGTTTGGTGAAGTTGGTCTGCACGCGTTCGCTCGGCACACGGTCGGGGTAGGTCAATGCGTATTGAATCGGCAGGCACATGTCGGGCGTGGAAAGCTGCGCGAGCAGCGCTCCATCCACAAATTCCACCAATGAGTGAACGATGCTTTGCGGATGCACCAGCACGCCCACACGTTCCATGCCGATGTCAAACAGCCAGCGCGCCTCGATCATCTCCAGTCCCTTGTTGAACAACGTCGCTGAATCAATGGTGATTTTTTTGCCCATGACCCACGACGGATGCTTGAGCGCGCGTTCGACGGTGATGTCCGGAAATTCCTCCTTCGGCGTGGTGCGAAACGGTCCGCCGGACGCCGTCAGCCAGAGTTTGCGGACGGAACTGGACGGTTTGCCATCGAGACACTGAAAAATTGCCGAATGTTCGCTGTCCACGGCCAACACGCGAACGCCGTGTTTGCGCGCCTCGCTCATTACGATTTCGCCGGCCATCACAAGAATTTCCTTCGATGCGATGGCAATGTCCTTGCCCGCGCGAATCGCGGCGAGCGCGGGCTTCAATCCCGCCGTGCCGACGATGGCAATGAGCACAATGTCCGCCGCCGGCAGCGTGGCGAGTTTGATCAGGCCTTCGTCGCCCGAATAAACCTTCGTCGCCGCTCCGAAGACTTTTCCCAGGTCGCGGGCTTTTTCGGGATTATTGATTGAAACAGCCTCGGGCCGGTGTTTGCGCGCCTGTTTGAGCAACAGTTCGGCGTTGTTCCCGGCGGCCAGGCCGACCAGCCGGATGCGATCCGGCAAATCCTCCGCCACCTTGACGGTGCTGGTGCCGATGGAGCCGGTTGAACCGAGTAAAACAACGTTCTTCATTTACGATTTACGATATACGATTGACGCGTCCATTGGATGTTCGCGCGGTTTTCGCCGAAGAGACGATGATGGCCAGAATTTCATCAGCCTCCTTCATCAGGCCACCAAGTCGGGACAGCTTGATGAGATTGTTGTCCACCAGCAATTCCATCCAAAAAAGCGATTCGTCACATTCCTCCTCGACAATACGAAGCTTGTTGATGAAATCCGGGTTGGATTTGGCGCGGCAGACGGCGCGATAGTTTGCCCCCACCGAAGTTCCGCTGCGGAGAAGCTGCTTGCCCAATGTTTGCGCGACCCAATTATTCGGCAGCGCTGCGCATACGCGAACGATGCGATTCGCATATTCCTTCGTCCGAGATTTCATTTCTTCACGAGTCATAGCACTTCAGTCGTTGATTGTTTAATCATCATGGTCTGCCAACGCGGGCGTAAATCGTATATCGTAAATCGTAAATCCCCTCATGGATGGGTCAGGATATGCCGCAAATAGAGGTACATGATGGGCGCATTGAACAGCAAACTGTCCAGCAAGTCGAGGATGCCGCCGATGCCGGGAAACAGTCCGCCGGAATCTTTCACGCCTGCCTCGCGTTTGAAGAGCGATTCAATCAAGTCACCAACGACCGCCGTCGAACCCAGCAAAACCCCCAGCACCATTGCGTGCCGCCAGTTCATGCCCGCCATTTTATCGCCAAAAAAATGCACAAAGACGAGGCTCGCCACGGTCGAAAGAAAAATTGCGCCGCCCAAGCCCTCCCACGTTTTGCCGGGGCTGATGCGTGGAATCATTTTGTGCCGGCCGATGAGCGAACCAATGGCATACGCGCCAGTGTCGCTGAATTTCGTCACGATGACGAAGTAAAGAACGTAGAACTTGCCGTCCAAGCCCGGGAAAAAATTGATTTTCTGGATGAAGTTCAACAGCCACGGCACATACATCAGGCCGAACAAGGTCGTGGATATCGCCAGAATGCCCGCCGTGTTGCTGCGCGAAACAAATTGCCGCACGCATAAACCGAGTACGAACAGGATGAGGAAACCCGTTTC
The DNA here is from genome assembly GCA_003134375.1 of Limisphaerales bacterium. Taxonomy (GTDB): domain Bacteria; phylum Verrucomicrobiota; class Verrucomicrobiia; order Limisphaerales; family UBA11358; genus UBA11358. Next base: position 4,801 of record PLAY01000034.1, read on the forward strand.
AAAATCGTTCGCGCGCGACGGAGAATCGTAAATGCCGAGATGTCCGGTCACATGCAAAAACGTGCCCACCATGAGCAACACACCGCCGAGCAGACCGCACCATTTAAAGCAGACCAGGTTGCGTTTTTCAACGAGCCCGTAAAATTCCGCCAGCCCGGCCGTCGCGAGAAATATCATGATGAGAACAAACCCGCCGTTGGCAATGAAACGGTTTTCGGAAAACAAAGCCGCGAGAATCACCGTCCAGAGAATCACCGTGGTGATCAACCGGCGGAGAAACACTCGTGCCTTCGAGGGCGTTTGGGCCACAACAGCCGTGTCGGACATGCGCCCGGAAAATAGCAGGCGCGACAGGGGTTGCCAACACTGACTTCAGTCGCGTGCTCGCGTTCCGCCGGGCGGAACGGAGTTCTCCACATTGGCCGGCTGGATTCATCCGGGGGCGTCTTACGGGCGTTTGTCCAAAACCTGGGAGCGCTGGCGTCCCGCCGGCTTGTTGCATGGCGTTGGCTGCCCACTCGCCGGCGGGACGCCAGCGCTCCCAGGGGATGAAACCCCAAGATGAGAAGTGCTCCGGTTCACTTCTGGGTTGCGCGCGGCAATTTTTATGGCAAAGCTATTGGCAGTTGACGTGGATGGGGTCGTAGCTCAGTTGGCAGAGCGTCTCGTTCGCAATGAGAAGGTCGCAGGTTCGATTCCTGTCGGCTCCACCATTCCACCAGTTAAGGATTTTTCG
>PLAY01000176.1:0-980 GCA_003134375.1 Limisphaerales bacterium
GATTCGCCCAGCCGGGAAATGCTTTGGCGTGAACCATCAAGCCCGATAGTTTTCCATGTTCCGCAATATATGGATCGATCTCGCGAACCAGGCCCTCGAAGTCGGCCGCTTCGAGCGGCGCGTCGGGTTCGAGAATGAGTATCCCTTCCGGCAAAAGCAGTTGGTGTTTAAGCATGTGTCGTCCTCCTATTTCGTTTCCTGTCGCTACAGATTCGTCCAACCACTTTCGCGCCCCGGCGATGTCGGTATGATCGAAGTATCGGACAGTCGCTTTCGTGAACGGCTTGCAGAATGTCGCCATGCCTTGCTGCCACTTCTTTTCTCCGACCATCGCGAGTCGCTCGATATCGGCAAAGTGTGCGACACCGAACTTGACGTCCTCCCACGCCGCGCCGGCTTCCCAGCCGTGTAAGCCGGTCATATCGAAAAGCACGCGCAACTTTCCGTGCTGCCGGACGAGTCGCTCGAACTCGGGTACAAAGTGCTCGTAATCTGCTTTTACCAGCTTCCCGCTGACGTGAACGGCGAGAATCTTCCCGCCGTTTTCTTCATTGAGTTGAATGGGCATTTTAGGCTCCTTTGGTTCGTGTCAGCTTGTTATGTTTTCCATTTTTGCTCCCGATGATCCGCCGTAACTTTAGTTCCGGCACAAATGTCTTTTCCACCAGCGGTTTCCCGTTCTGCGTTTCGCCCTGGCCCCACTTCCAATTCCGAATCTCCGGCAAATCCTGGCCGTGTTTATCAATGTAATGCTTGTGCTCGATGAGTTTGTCCCGCATCTGCTGCTTCAGGTAGGCACCCTTGGAACCTAAATTCGGCACCCGATCCACCACGTCTTGCACCAGATGAAAGCGATCCAAGTCATTCTGCACCCGCATATCAAATGCTGTCGTAATCGTTCCTTCTTCCTTGTAGCCACGGACGTGGAGATTGCGATTGGTGCGGCGATAGGTCAGCCGGTGGACCAGCCAGGGGTATCC
>PLAY01000176.1:1009-4131 GCA_003134375.1 Limisphaerales bacterium
CCGCAGCAGGCCATCACCACGTCCGGCTCGGAGCCTTGGTCATTGCTAGCCCATTGCCAGATGCCAATGCCCTCGGTGCAATGCACCACGGCGGCGTCCATGGTCAACCATTGCGGGAGGGGGTGTTTGCCGGCCACCACGACGTTGACGTAATGACGGCTGCGCAGGCAGTGATCAAACACGGACAACAGACAGTTCGCATCCGGCGGCAAATAAACGCGCACGATATCGGCCTTCTTGTTGATGACATGGTCGAGGAAGCCGGGNNAGACGTGGGAGGCGAGCAGATAATTCAGCGACGCGATTTTCCGGCGCCACGGAAGTTCCAACGTTACCTTCAACCACTTGGCGTGCTGGCTGAACATCGAGTCCACGATACGAATGAAGGCCTCATAGCTATTAAACAGCCCGTGCCGCCCGGTGAGCAGATAACCCTCCAACCAACCCTCGCACTGATGCTCGCTGAGCATCGAGTCGAGCACGCGTCCGGCGGGCGCGAGGAATTCATCATTCTTTACTTCTCGGGCGTCCCACTGACGGTTGGTGACTTCAAAGACCGCGCCTAAAAGATTCGAGAGCGTCTCATCGGGACCGAAGATGCGGAAATTGCGCTGATCCTGATTTAGCTTCTCGACGTCCCGCAGGAACTTACCCAGCACGAGCGTATCCTGGCCGTCCACCGCACCGGGCGAAGGCACCTTGACCGCATGATCGTGGAAGTCCGGCATGACGAGGTCGCGCAGGAGCACGCCGCCGTTGGTGTGCGGATTGGAACCCATCCGCTGGTCGCCCTTCGGCGCCAGCTCGGCCAGTTCCGGCAGAAGTCGGCCATTGGCATCGAATAGTTCCTCGGCCTTGTAGCTCTTCATCCACCTTTCAAGTTGTTTGACGTGCTGGGGATGTTCGGCATCCACCAGGAGCGGAACTTGATGCGCGCGGAATGTCCCTTCGACTGGCAGGCCATCCACAACTTTTGGCCCCGTCCAGCCTTTCGGCGACTTGAGGACAATCATCGGCCAACGCGGACGCGTCGTGTCGTTTTTGTCCCGCGCATTGGTTTGAATTCGGCGAATATCTTCGATGGCCTTTTCCAAGGTCGTGGCCATGAGTTCGTGCATCTTTTCCGGCTCGTCACCTTCCACAAAATACGGCGTCCAGCCGCAGCCACGGAAAAACTGTTCCAACTCATCCGGCTCAATGCGCGCCAAGACAGTCGGGTTGGAAATCTTGTAGCCGTTAAGATGCAAGATTGGCAGCACGGCTCCGTCGGTGATCGGGTCGAGAAATTTGTTGGACTGCCAGGCGGTCGCCAGCGGGCCGGTCTCCGCTTCGCCGTCGCCGACAACACAGGCGACGATCAGGCCTGGGTTGTCGAATGCCGCACCGAAAGCGTGCGAAAGTGAATAGCCGAGTTCGCCGCCTTCGTGAATCGAACCCGGCGTGGTCGGGGCGACGTGGCTGGAAATTCCACCAGGAAACGAGAATTGGGTGAACAGTTTTTTCAGCCCGGCTTCGTCTTGCGTGATGTTCGGATAAACTTCGCTCCAGGTGCCTTCGAGATAGACGTTGCCCACAATCGCCGGGCCGCCGTGACCGGGGCCGGCGAGATAGAACATGTCCAGGTCATATTTTTTGATGACCCGGTTCAGATGCACATAGATGAAGTTCTGGCCGGGCGTCGTGCCCCAGTGTCCGACCACCAGCGGCTTCACGTCAGATAGTTTCAGCGGTCGCTTCAGCAGCGGATTGTCGTAGAGATAAATCTGGCCGACCGACAGATAGTTGGCGGCGCGCCAATAAGCGTCCATTTTCTGTAGCAGGTCCGGGGTAAGTGTGTTGGTTTTTGTTTTCATATTTTTCATAAATCACAGTTTGACCTTCCGCAGCCGCAAGGCGTTGCTGATTACGGAGACGGAACTCAGGCTCATTGCGGCGCCGGCAATGATCGGACTGAGCAGCCAACCGAAGAACGGGTAAAGCACCCCCGCCGCAACCGGAATACCCAGTGCGTTGTAGAGAAAGGCGAAGATCAGGTTCTGCCGGATGTTCCGCAGGGTGGCGCGACTAAGGCGGATGGCCTTGGCGATGCCGCGGAGGTCGCCTTTCACGAGGGTGATACCCGCGCTTTGCATGGCCACGTCGGTGCCAGTGCCCATGGCAATGCCGACTTCAGCTTCGCTGAGGGCTGGGGCGTCGTTGATGCCGTCACCAGCCATCGCAACGTGTTTACCTTCCGCACGCAGCTTTTTGACCTGGGCGACTTTTCCGGCAGGTTCGATCTCCGCTTGCACTGCATCAAGACCGAGCTGTTTGGCCACTGCGTCGGCGGTACGGCGATTGTCGCCGGTAAGCATGACGAGCTTTAAACCTAGCGCGTGGAGTTCTTTAATGGCTTCGGCGGTGGTGGATTTTATCGGATCGGCGACAGCGAGAATTCCCGCTGGCTTGCCGTCTATGGCGACGAACATTGCGGTCTTGCCGTCTTCTTGCAGTTTAACAGCCGTCGCTTCAAGCGACTCCAAGCCGCTGATTTTTTCGTTCCGCAGAAAATCTGGTTTGCCGATCATTACCGTGCGACCCGCAATCCTGCCGACAACACCACCTGCCGTGACCGAACGAAAATCTTTCACAGCTTCGAGGTTGAAGCTCTGCTCCTTCGCGCTCTGCACGATCGCGGCGGCGAGCGGGTGTTCGCTGTTCTGCTCCAGGGAGGCAGCAAGACGCAGGAATTCCTTCGCGTCGAAACCGCCGGCGGGCAGGACATCCACGAGTTTGGGTTTGCCCTCCGTAAGAGTGCCCGTCTTGTCCACGACGAGCGTGGTGACTTTCTCCAGCCGTTCGAGAGCCTCGGCGTTTTTCACGAGCACGCCTTCCTGCGCACCGCGTCCGACACCCACCATGATGGACATGGGCGTGGCCAGACCGAGCGCGCACGGGCAGGCGATGATGAGGACCGCAACCGCGTTGACGGTGGCGTGCGCGAGTCTTGGCTCCGGTCCCAGCCACATCCAGACAGCGAAGGTGATCACCGAAACCGCCAGCACCGCCGGCACGAAGATGGCCGCGACCCTGTCGGCGAGACCTTGAATCGGTGCGCGACTGCGCTGGGCTTCGGCCACCAT
>PLAY01000176.1:4158-45671 GCA_003134375.1 Limisphaerales bacterium
TGGTCGAGCGGGACTTCATGATCGCCCCCGGGTGCGACTTGTCGCGCTGTGGGCGGGGCGAGATTGAGCAACGCCTTGATGGCGCTGCCCGTGCGGCTGCGGGCACGGAGTTCGAGCACCTGACCGAGAAGCACCAGCACCGTGACCATCGCAGCGGCCTCAAAATAGATGCCGACCTTGCCCTCGTGCTGCATCGTGGGTGGGAACAGGCCGGGCGCCAACATTGCCACAGCACTGAAGACGAAGGCCGCGCCCACGCCGATGGCGATCAGCGTGAACATGTTCAAGTGAAGCGTCACGACGGAACGCCAGCCGCGTTTGAAGAACGGCCAGCCCGCCCAGCAGACCACGGGCGTGGCGAGCGCAAATTGAATCCAGCGTGACGTATCGCTCATCACCCAGGAATCGGGACCAATCGACGGAATCAGGTGCGCCATCGCCAGGACAAAGACTGGCACTGCCAACGCGGCACCGATCCAAAACCGGCGCGTCATGTCCTGGAGCTCGGCGTTCTCACCTTCAACCGGGCTGGCGGTTGCCGCCATCGGTTCCAGTGTCATGCCGCACTTGGGGCAATTGCCGGGATGGTCCTGCTGCACTTCGGGGTGCATCGGGCAGGTATAGATGGTTTTGCCCTGCGGCTTCTGCTCCGTCTTCTCCTCGTGCTTTGTGGTGGCGGGCGTTGACAGAAACTTTTTCCGGCAGTGCTCGCTGCAGAAGTAAAACGTCTGTCCATCACGCTCGGCACGTAGCGCGGACGCTTCGTTCACCGTCATGCCGCAGATGGGGTCTTTGGCCATATCAAATCAGTTTCATTTGGCTGGTTCAGCAGTAGTAACTGCGATCCGGACGGGCCAGCTAATCAATCTGACGCCGCTTCCTGCATGATTTTAATAATCGTGTTCTCCACCTCCTGCGCCACCCCTTTCAGTTGGGGCGTGTTGAACATCGCCAGCAGAGTGGTCGGCTTCAAAGTAGCCAGAATGGTTTTGCCGCCCTCCTCATAAATAGAGATACGGCATGGCAGTGCGGTGGAGACGCTCATGTTTTGATCGAGCACCTTCTTCGCTTGTTGCGGCTGACAGACCTCAAAGATCAGGCATTCGCGGGCGAACTCCACGCCCTTCTTCGTCATGGTCTCTTTGAGGTTGTGAACCTGCATGACGCCAAAGTGATTGGCCTGGACAGCGGCCTGCAAGGCAGCCGCAGTCTCACTCACTGTTTTGCCCGTGGATAATTGGACCAGCATAGATTTCCTTTCGTTCAATTCACCGGCGGGTCGTGAACGCGCGATTATTTCTTGGACAGCTTGCCAATCACGACGACCAGCAGGACCACCACCGCTACGCCGATCACCGCCCAAATCCACATCCCTCCGCCCGTCCACCCGCCCATCCATCCGTTTGTATGGTTCATCATATAACTCCTTTCGTTGCGCTGCGACCAGCCCACCACTGGGAAGTCCAGACCGTGAGCGGAGGCAGCAGTCTCATTTGAAGTAGCGCCACGGGACCACAGCAACCGTTACGCGGAGCACCGTGGCGCTCAACAATCATTTCTGTTCTTCTCGTGTTTCTATTCAATCGGAATGCTACTTGGCCACCAGTTCATCCACCCAGTATCCTTTGCGATTGTAATGTCCATGCAGTCCAATCTCGTAATCCCGGGTCAGCAGAGACTCGTCCGTATATTCCGGCGACTGCTTGATGGTTTCACGGGAAAGGTTGATGAAGACTTTCCGCTCGCCCCAACTAACGCGCTCGATCCATTGCGGTGAAACCAGGACCTTTTTCCCTGCCCACCAATTGCTCGTATTGACGATGAGATAACGAATCGCCCACGTCTCGTCATCAATGATAAAATCCTCGACGTGGCCAAGCTCTCCGTCTTTGGCCTGGATGTGGTAGCCAGTCACCTCGTGACTGCTACGCAGATGGTGATCCCATTTTTTCTCATCCCGGTTGAAATCGTTCCATTTTTCACGGTTACGCTCGATATAAGGATAATATCCCCAACTATAGGGTCCGCCCCAATACATCGGGTATCCGTAATAGCCGTAGTAGGACACCTCGAATTGACGTGAGACGGGCTTGTCACTGTCCAAGGATGGACTGTGCTCGATCTGCTTTTTGGTTAAATCGGCAACGATGTCTTGATGATCACGATTCACAGCAACCATCGCATACGGGGAGATCAGCACCTGCCTGCCCGTGAGCCAGTTGCCCGTGTCGGCGACCAGATAGCGAACGGTCCAGTGCCGGTCATCGAAGTAGAATTCATTGACCTTCCCAATCGTCTCCCCGTCGGTGCTTTGGATTGAATAGCCCTTTAGTGTTTTGGCTTTGCTTAACATAATATTCCTTTCGTGGTTTTGTATTTATTGTTTTATTGAAATTGATTTGGTGGCGATTGGCAGCAGTGCCAGTTTTCAGATCACGCGCGTTGAGGGTGGCTTTGCCATGAGGTAAAACGTGCCGCCAATTCAATGCTACACGGCCGCCAGTTCATCCACCCAGTAGCCTTTGCGATGGTAATGGCGATGCAGGCCAATCTCATAATCGCGCGTCAGCAACGACTCTTCCGTGTATTCCGGCGATTCCTTGATGGTCTCGCGATTAAGATTAACGAAGACTTTCCGCTCGCCCCAACTGACGCGCTCGATCCATTGCGGTGAAACCAGGATCTTTTTGCCCGGCCACCAGTTATGGGTGTCAACGATGAGATAACGAATCGCCCAAGTCTCATCATCAATGATGAAATCTTCAACGTGGCCAAGTTCGCCGTCCAGGGTTTGGATGTGATGGCCGCTCACACCGTAAGTGCTCCGCAAATGGGGATCCCATCCTTTTTTGTCCTGCGCGGGCACTTTCCATTGTTCACGGTCACGCATCGGGTAGGGATAATATCCCCACGCGAACGGGCCGCCCCAATACGTCGGGTAGCCATAATGACCGTAGAATGCCTGTTCATATTGGTGGGAGACGGGCTTGTGACTGTCCAGAGGCGGACTGTCCTCGATCTGCTTTTTGGTCAAATCAACCGCGATGTTTTTTGCCTCTTTGTCCACGGAAGACAATGCATATGGGGAAATCAGCACCTGCCGGTCCGCGAGCCAGGTTCCGGTTTCTGCGACCAGATAGCGGATGGTCCAGTGCCGGTCATCGAAGTAGAATTCTTTGACCTTCCCGATTTCCCCGTCGAGGCTGTCCAATTTGAAACCCTCCAGTGTTTTGGCTTTTATTAACATAATAATTCTTTCGTTGTTTGCGTTTCGTTTTTTTTGCTGTTGGCGTCCGGTTGACAGCGTGTTTGACAAATCGTTGCGCCGCGATCGGCACGGATGCCTGCACTCAAATGTGTGCCAGTGCGGGCGGCTTCGCTATGGGGTATAACCCGGATATGGATTATGCATGGAAACCGCCCACCGGAAACGGATTCAGCCAGGAGTTTTTTATTTCGCTCCCTTCAATGTTCGATAACGGCGGATCAGGTTGTTCGTTGAGCTGTCGTGTTTGAGCTTGGACGCTGTCTCGCTCTCCAATTCTGGAACAATCCGCTGGGCGAGCACCTTGCCCAACTCGACGCCCCATTGATCAAATGAGTCAATGTTCCAGATCGCGCCCTGCGTGAAGACGCTGTGTTCGTAAAGCGCGACGAGCTGGCCGAGAACCTTCGGCGTGAGCCGGTCGGCGAGAATGACGTTGGATGGCCGATTGCCCTCGAAGACACGATGCGGCACAAGCCGGTCCGGGGTGCCTTCGGCTTTGACCTCTGCGGCAGTTTTGCCGAAGGCCAGCGCCTCGGCCTGCGCAAAGACATTCGCCAGCAGAATGTCGTGGTGCCGGCCCAACGGAGTAAGCGCGTGGCCGAACGCAATGAAGTCGCACGGGATCAGCCGCGTGCCTTGATGAATCAATTGATAGAACGAGTGCTGGCCGTTGGTGCCGGGTTCGCCCCAATAAACCGGCCCGGTCTGGTAATTCACCTTTTTGCCGTCGAGCGTGACGTGTTTGCCATTGCTCTCCATCGTCAACTGCTGAAGATACGCGGGAAAGCGTTTCAGATATTGTTCGTAGGGCAGCACCGCCACGGTTTGCGCGCCGAGAAAATCGTTGTTCCAAACCGACAGTAGCCCCATCAGCACCGGCAGGTTTTTTTCAAACGGCGCAGTGCGGAAATGTTCGTCCATTTCGTGAAAGCCGGCGAGTAGCGCGCGGAAATTGTCCGGGCCAACCGCCAGCATCGTCGAAAGACCGATGGCTGAGTCCATTGAGTAGCGTCCGCCAACCCAATCCCAGAAGCCGAACATGTTCACCGTATCAATGCCGAACGCGGAAACTTTCTCGGCATTCGTCGAGACCGCCGCAAAATGTTTCGCCACGGCTTTGACCTCGCCGCCAAGTCCGGCCAGCAGCCAATCACGGGCGCTTTGCGCGTTCGTCATGGTTTCCAGCGTTGTGAAAGTTTTGGAGGAAATGATGAACAGGGTTTCCGTAGGATCGAGATCGCGTGTCACTTCCACAAAATCCGTGCCATCCACGTTCGAGATAAAGCGGAAGGTCAGGCTGCGCTCGCTGTAATGTTTGAGCGCCTCGTAAGCCATTACCGGACCCAGGTCAGAACCGCCGATGCCAATGTTGATGACGTTCTTAATGCGTTTGCCGGTATGGCCTTTCCATTCGCCGCTGCGCACGCGATTGGAAAACTCCGTCATCTTGTCGAGCACGGCGTGGACTTCCGGCACCACATTTTTTCCGTCCACCAGAATGGTTTCACCTTTCGGCGCGCGCAGCGCGACGTGCAGCACGGCGCGGTTTTCCGTGACGTTGATTTTTGCGCCGCTGAACATCGCGTCCATTTTCCCGCGCAGGCCGGATTCCCCGGCCAGTTGCAGGAGCAGCTTGAGCGTCTGGTCGGTGATGCAATTTTTGGAGAAGTCCAGGAACATTCCGGCGGCTTCGGCCGTGAATCTCTGGCCGCGTTTGGCGTCTTCAGCGAACAGTTTTCGCAGGGGCAGTTTTTTAATTAGTTTGTGATGTGCGGCGAGGGCTTTCCAAGCCGGGCGTTGGGTGAGTGGTTTGATCGTGGCTTTCATAAGATGGTTGTATCAGGCTCCGAATTGATGCCAGTCGGTTTCCTTCATCTGAATATCGAAATGCCTGGCCGCTTTTTGAAGATTACCAAACGCCAGATCCCGTTCGGCGTCCGTGACGTCACCGACTTGATTGAACCGTGCCATCGCGTCGCGAACATGCGCCGCATCGGTCATCGGCTCTTTGCGCGCACGGGGAAAGGCGAAGGCCATCGCTGGCAGCGAATTTTTCTCGGCCGTGGAAAGGCGGCCATGCGGTGCCGGGCTAAAAGGTTTCCAGGTGGGTTTGGCCATAGCTTTATCTTTCATCGTTGTTTAAATCTTTTTTGGCAGCAGCTCTGGTGATCGCCCGTTCCGCCGCCTCGGAAACATTGCGGTGCAAGACCAAGGTTCCGACCGCTTGGCCGATATACTGGCCCACGACGGCGCATTTGACCTTGAACATAAATCAACCTTTTGTTTCCTTGAGCGCGGCGCTCTTGGTTGTAATCACCGCCAGCAATTCATTCCAGGATTTCACAAACGATTTCGCGCCCTCGTCCTGAAGCTGCGCGGCCAGACTGTCCACATTGATGCCGGCCTTCGCAAACTCGGCCAGGACTTTTTCGCAATCGCCACCGTCGGCGGCCATGGCCGGGCCAATTTCGCCGTGATCGGCGAGGGCTTTCAACGTCGCCTCGGGCATCGTGTTCACCGTGAACGGCGAGGCGAGCGCTTTGATGTAGAGAATGTCCGAGGCCTTGGGGTCCTTGGTGCCGGTGCTGGCCCACAGCAGGCGTTGCGGCCGGGCACCGGCATTATACGCCCGTTGTGAGCGCGGAGTATTTATCAGTTCGAGATAGGCCTGATAGATGCGACCGGCAATGGCGATGCCGAGCCGGTTGTTCAACGGCTTCGGAACCTTGCCCGCCACGGCCACATCCCACCGACTGATGAACATCGAGGCCACGGAGCCAACCTGGGGATTAAGCCCGGCGGCGATGCGCCGTTCGACGCCACGCAAATACGCCCCGGCTGCGGCAACGTATTGCTCGCGGGAAAACAGCAGTGTCACGTTGACCGGCACGCCGGCAAAAATCGCCTCCTCGATGGCCGGCAAACCTTCCTTGGTGCCGGGAATCTTGATGAACAAGTTGGGCCGTCCCGCCCGCGCGGAAAGTTTCTTGGCGGCGGCGATGGTGCTGCTCGTGTCATGCGCCAGCAACGGCGACACTTCCAACGATATCCACCCGTCAACGCCGTTCGTCCGGTCGTGAATTGGCCGGAACAGGTCGGCGGCGCGGGTGAGATCGTCCAGCGCCAGATCGAAAAAAAGTCCCTCGCCGGATTTCCCCTTTTCCAGCCCCTCGCGGATGGCAACGTCATAGGCGGAACTTTTGATGGCGTGATCAAAGATGGTCGGGTTTGAGGTCAGCCCGGTCACCGACAGCACGCCAAGGTAGCGTTTTAGCGTGCCGCTGTTCAGCAGGTCGCGCGTGATGTTGTCGAGCCAGAGGCTCTGGCCCAGGTCGTGCAGTGTTTGAGTGGCTTTCATAATGATCGTTTGCGAAAATTGTAACTTTGAGACGCGGAGAAATGAATGGGGTGAACACCCCATAAAGTTGAAGCGTGCAAAATTCCGGTGCGCTCCCGCAAAATTCTGCATATTGTCGTGAATCACTGAGGCAAATCAGACAATTTCACATGTTTCGAGCCGGGCAGCGGCTACGACTTTCCGTTTGGGCGCGTCGTGCGCGCCTTGAAGATCGAAGATGACAAGGATTTTTTTAACGGGCAGCCTGTGTCGTTCACTTGTTCGCCTCGCCGGTGGTGTGGTCGCTGGATTCGACCGGCTTCGATTCCGCCGAGTCCTGCTGACGCAGAAAGATGCTGAGCACGACAAAGACCGCAATGGCCAGATATTCCGCCTGCCAAGTTTGCAGTGTGGACGACCAGAATTTGGCTGATATCAAAAAGGCCGCGATGGAGATCGGCGGCTGGCCGGCGAGTGCGCGTTCCTCGTTGTAGGCTTTGCCGCCCACGACGACATGTAGCGCCAGCGAGAGGACAAACAGCAGTAGAAACGCCAGAAACAGTGAATGACGGTAGCACCAGGTAAAACGACCGGCTTCTTCGCGCTGGGTTTGCCTGCTTTTCACCTTGAGCGGATCACGGGAATGCGGTGCGCCGCGCTGATAGAGGAAACCGCTGAACACAATCAGGGAGGCCAGTTGCAGAAAGGCAGCCTGCCAGTTGGAGGCGAGGCCCTCCAGAAAGTTGCCGGTGTACAGGTTGCGCCAATAACCGATCAATGCCTGTCCGTGCGCCGCCAGCGTCACGTTTTGGAGTCGCCAGCCGGCAAAGCTTTGCGCGAAAATGCAGACGACGAAAAGCGCGAACAGGACAATCGTGAGGGAATTGTCCACGATCACATGGGTCAGCCTTTGCATCCGGGACCGATTTTCACGTTCCAGATGGGAATCGCCGTGAGGCCGCGCCAGTTTCCCGGGCCGGTCGACGGAAGCCGCCCGACCGTGCTGCCTTTCACGGTTGCTTGAATCGGGCATGTCAGAAAACTTTCCTCGGGTTTCTTCCAATCGGAATTCTATTTCGCCACCGGTTCATCCACCCAATATCCTTCGCGATTGTAATGTCCATGCAGTTCGATCTCATAATCCCGGCTCAGCAGCGATTCGTCCGTATATTCCGGCGACTGCTGGATGGTCTCGCGGGAAAGATTGATAAAGACTGCTTTGTAGTCCCAACTGACGCGATCAATCCATCGCGGTGAAACCAGAACTTTTTTGCCCGGCCACCAGTTTTGGGTATTGATGATGAGATAACGAATCGCCCATGTTTCATCATCAATGACAAAATCCTCAACATGACCAATCTCGCCGTCGGTGGCATGGATGTGATAGCCGCTGACCGCGTGAGTGCTGCGCAAATGGTGATCCCACGCTTTCTCAGGCGGTGCGGGTTCTCTCCATTGTTCACGGTCGTGCCTTTCACGATTGTGAATAAAATAAGGATAAGCGCCCCAACTGTAGGGGCCGCCCCAATAAGTTGGGTAGCCATAATAGCCGTAGTAGGCCTGCTCGAACTGGCGCGAGACGGGCTTGTCATCGTCCAGGAATGGACTGTCCTGGATCTGCTTTTTGGTTAAATCAATGGTGATATTATGTTCTTTCTTGTTCACGGAGACCAGCGCATATGGAGAAATCAGCGCATGCCTGCCCGTGAACCAGTTTCCAGTGGTGGCGACCAGATAGCGGATGGTCCAGTGCCGGTCATCGAAGTAGAATTCTTTGACCTTCCCGATTTCCCCGTCGAGGCTGTCCAATTTATAACCCTCCATGGTTTTGACTTTGCTTAACATAATAATTCTTTCTTTTTTTGCGTTTCGTTTTGTTCGCGGCAGCCGGCACCGACTGCAAGTTTGAGAAAATGGTCTCACCGCGATCGGCGCGGGTGGCAATGTTTCAATCTGCGCCGGCGGGGGCGACTTCGCTATGGGGTGAAAGCAGACTCGTCCAGACGGCGCATGGGACTCCCACCAGATTGAGCCGACCAATTCAGCCCCGTCAAGGCTGGTTTGCCAGCCCGAAGGCTCCCCGAAGTGGCATTCTGCAGCCCGTTCGATGTTCGATTGCTTTCCGAACGTCCGCCTTTGGAGATCGCTTTCGATGTAAACCAAATTTTCATAATGTCATTACGTTTTACCGTCGTGCGGTGTAGCAGAGCGATGCCTGAAAAAATATTGGTGAACGGCGCAGCCCGGCAACAAATAACATTAAGCGACGAGGTGATGCTTTCCAATGGGGTAAAACCCTACCGTGCATTATGGGAGACAATGCCCTCCGAAAAGAAATGAGGTTATAGGTGTGATTTATCAAGACGCTGGAGTTTTCGTGGGAAGTCCAAACACGCGGCAAACCGAACGGGCAATCATCAACTCTTCGTCCCTGCGGATGTCACGAACCTCATCCGAGGTTTCCGATTCGGGAGCGGCACGAATCACGCGTCACCTCATTGGTGAAAGGTTGGCGCAGATTTCCCGAAGCGGTTTTTCACCCGTCGTTGACTTGTTTCATGGCGCTCCCCATTTCATAATGTTCAGTTGATGTTATAAATTGCGGTTGATGTCCTGCAACGGCTCCGATTCGCGTTTAACCGCCCAGCCAGTGCATTGTTCGCAAATTGCTCCGTCTCGGTCGCGATCCATTTTCCCGTTGAGCCGTCATTGATTGTCAGAACGCAGGGTAAAGCAGGTTTCATACGTCAGCAGACTTTCAATTCGACGAAATGCTCACGGCGGTCGTCCACCAAGGGGACCGTTTTCACGACAAGTTCATTTCCGTCGAGAAAGAGTTGATTCGCGGTGGCTGAACCAGCGACGAGCCGGGTGATGGTGATGTGATAAACAGTCTGCCGGTAGCGGTAATGGATTTTGTAGGTCGTCCAGCTTTTCGGCAGACGGGGAGTCAGGCGCAATTGATCGCCTTCGAGGTTCACGCCCAGCAGAGTTTCGATCAGCAGCCGATACATCCAGCCGGCTGAGCCTGTGTACCATGTCCAGCCGCCCTGGCCCGTGTGCGGCGCTACCGCATAGACGTCCGCGGCAATCACATAAGGCTCAACTTTATAGGTGGCAATTTGTTTGGTTGTCCCACCGTGATGGATGGGAGTGAGCAGCGCAAAGAGTTCCCACGCGCGTTCGCTTTCTCCCATGAGCGCGAAGGCCATGGCGGTCCAGATCGCGCCGTGGGTGTATTGGCCGCCGTTTTCGCGCACACCCGGAATGTAACCTTTGATGTAACCGGGATTGAGCGGAGATTTGTCGAAGGGGGGATCGAACAATTGAATTAATCTGTCCTTGCGACGAATGAGGCGCTGGTCAACCGAGTTCATCGCCTGACGGGAGCGTTCTGGCTCGCCGGCACCGCTGATCACCGACCAGCTTTGCGGCAGGGAATCTATCTGACATTCGGGATTGGTCGAGGAACCGAGCGGTTCGCCGTTGTCGAAGTAGGCGCGGCGATACCATTGACCATCCCAGGCATGTTGCTCAATGTTCTTTTGCAGTTGCTGCGCTTGAGTGACGCAACGGTCGGCGAAGGCAATATCTTTGCGCGAGCGCGCCAGTTCGGCAAACTGCGTGAGCACGTCGTAGAGAAAGAAAGCGAGCCAGACACTTTCGCCGCGTCCGTCTTTGCCAACCAGGTTCATGCCGTCATTCCAATCGCCGCAACCCATCAGCGGCAGACCATGTTCGCCGAATTTTAGCCCGCGCTCGATGGCGCGCGCACAATGTTGGTAAAGCGTGGCGGACTCTTCGGAGCGATTCGGCAAATCATAGTAGGACTCCTCGTCCGGCTTGACGGGCCGGGCTTCAAGGAAGGAGATTTTTTCGTCGAGTATGCCGGTGTCCGCGAGACACGAAACATAGCGGCAAGTCACATAAGGCAACCAAAGATAGTCGTCGGAACAATGCGTCCGCACGCCGCGTCCCGACGGGGGATGCCACCAGTGTTGCACGTCGCCTTCGCGGAATTGGCGCGCGGCGGCGCGAAGCAGATGATCGCGGGTCAGCGCTGGTTCAGCATGCACCAGCGCCATGACATCCTGCAACTGGTCGCGGAAGCCAAAAGCGCCGCCGGATTGATAAAACCCCGTGCGACCCCAGAGCCGGCAACTCAAGGTCTGATATAATAGCCAGCCGTTCGCCATCACGTTCACGGCGGGATCCGGCGTATCCACGTTCACCGCGCCGAGTGTCCGATTCCAATAAGCCCAGACGCTTTCGAGCGCGGTGCGGCTGGCGTCTGTCCGGCGAAAACGCCGGATGAGAATCTGCACATCCGCCGCGTTGCGGCCAACGCCGAGGCGAAAAGTGGTTTCACGTTCCTCGCCATCCGACAAATTAAAGGCCACCTGCACCGCGCCGCACGGATCCAACCCCGCGCCGACTTTGCCGGACAGGCGCTGGCGCTTCATGGCCGCCGGTTGTGACAGGCTTCCGTTGCGGCCGATGAATTCTTTGCGGTCGCCGGTGAGTGTGCGCGTGGCATCGTTCACGTCCAGGAACACGATGCGGTCGGGGAATTCGGTATTGTAATAATTGCGCGCCAGCAACGCTCCGGTCCTGAGGTCCACTTCGGTTTGCACATGCAGCAGGCTTTTGTGACGCAAATCGCCCAACACCCATTCCATGTAGCCCGTGACGGACAAGCGACGTGAACGTCCCGACACGTTGCGCAGTTTCAAAACTGAAAATTTTACCGGCGCATCCATCGCCACATAGACCCACAACTCGGAGGTAATGCCGTATTCAGTATGCTCAAACACGGTGTAGCCGAAACCGTGGCGGATGACATAAGGCGTTGCGCCGCGCGCGGGCAACGGCGTGGGCGACCAAAACTGTCCGGTCTGGTCATCGCGAATATAGATCGCTTCGCCCGTGGTATCCTGCACGGGATCGTTGCTCCAGGGCGTCAGGCGAAATTCATGGGAGTTTTCCACCCAGGTATAAGCCGCGCCGCTCTCAGAAATCACCGTCCCGAAATGGGGATTGGCCAGCACATTGACCCACGGCGCGGGCGTCATCTGGCCCGGCTGAATGCGAAGTGAAGATGGTCATCCCGGTTCGCGAGATGATGAATCTCCAAAGTCTCGATGAGGCGATCAACGCCAGCCACGCTCGAAAGCATCGTGGGCACGACCACCATCGTGCGGCAATCTTCAGGAATGCCGGCGGAATAATCCATGCGCGGGAGCAGGCAGGGTTTTACCAGCAGCGTGGACAACCAGTTCATCAATGCCACGGCCAGTTGACTCGCACAAAGCAGGAAGACCAGCGTGAAGAAAATGAGTTTCCATCCCTGCACTTCGAGCGCCAGTGACTGCCGCATAAACGCGAACGTGGCCAGCAGCGTGAGCACTCCAATCCCGCCCGCGTAAAACACCAGCGGAAGACGATGGATGCTTCGTTCCAGGATCGTTCGCCTGGGCAAATGAACTTTTATCAGGCGCGCCAACTGAGTCTGGCCTTTGTCTATGAGATAAAAGCCCACATGGGCGGTCCGGTCGCCGAGACCTTTTTGCCGGACACTGTCGGCGGTCAGTTGGATGGCGCGCTGCGCGACTTCCGCTTCAGAAAGCTGACTGTTCCGCGCCAAAAACTCGACCGAATGGCGGTAGCGATCACGCGTGGAAAAATCCATCGTGTCGTAAACATTGGCTGGGTCGGAACGCAAAGTCGTCTCGACCAAACTCAAGTTTTCCACGAACTCTTTCCAGTCCATGGCGCTCAAGAAACGAAGACTGGTAATACTGTGGCTGACGGAAACCTGGTCAGCCGCCTGATTTTGACTGTCCAACTGGACCAGTTGTTCGATGGACAAACCTTGTTGACCAAGCCGTTGTTCGAGCCAGCCGCGCGCAAGATGCAGCACCGGACTTTGCCGCGACAAACGCTGGCAAAATTCCGCCACGAACGAACTGGACAAGGGCAGGTCAGACTTCGCCATGTCCGCCACCACGATGACGAGGTGGGACGGATTTTTCTCGGCCATCTCCTGCAAACGGTTCACCCACAAATCCGCCAGATTGCGATCCTCCCGGGCAATGGTCAGCCGGGTCGCGACGCGCTGGAGATTTTCAATCAATCCCAGGCGCAACATGATGGGAATGGCCCACAACTCGCCGAGTTTCAGGTAATGCACCGTCTGATAGGCGGCGATAAAAGCACCGAGCGTTGTCGCATCAATCTGCGCATCCACATGCGAAATCAATTCGAGCACGATGTCATAGACGCGCGGCAGTCCGGTGCAAGGGCCGTTCAAGAGGCGGGGCAGCTCCCGGCTGTAGTCACGGGGCAGATGCCGCTTGGCCATTTGGATTTGCTCTTCGATCAGGTAAAAGTTGTCGAGCAACCATTCGGCGGCGGGAGTGATGCGCCAGCCTGGATTTACGGCGAGGGTCGCGCGATTGAAAGTTCTTAGGATGTCCTCGTTTTGCCTCAGCCTGGCCAGCAGACTGTTGGAACCCTGCCGGGTGACAATCAGGTGATTGGTGGCGAGCGCTTTGGCATGGCGTGCCAATTGTTCAACGCTGAACAACTCGGCCCGCAATGGCGGCTCGCCCGCGTCCGGGTGCGGACGTTTTTGCCCGGCCAACCAAGTTTGCCAGCGTAACGAAAGAGTCTGTATGTTGTTCTTACTTTTCAAGCGCGATTCTTGCCATTGAGTTATACATGGGAATTCATCCGGTTGGGTAACCACTGACTCCCCGTCGGCCTCGAAGCTTGCTGGCCCGGGCCCCCCAAGTGCAAGTCAGCCCAGCGGCACTCGATTCCCGCGTCCGACAGAATCGCCAGGAGAAGATAAGAACAAAGCTCGCTGGGGATAGTGGTTTCATTTGAGTGTAACTGTGGGTTTTAGATTAAAAAGATAATATGGGGTGTCGCTCCCGGACGATTGTTGCGTGACATTAAGGGGAAGTTCCGGTGTGAATGTGTTGGTTTTTATGGTTCAATCCTTTTTGTTCACCGCGCTGGGTCCGAGAATGCGGCATACCGACCTCGCAATCATCAGTTCTTCGTCCGTGCGAATGACGCGAACGGTGACGCGGCAGGAATTCTTGGAAATCACCGCCGCAGTCTTCGCATTGTGCGACTTATCCAGTTCGATACCAAGGAAGTTCAGTCCCTCACAGATGCGGGCACGGACGACGGGCGCGTTTTCGCCAATGCCGCCAGCGAAGACGAGCGTGTCCAACCCACCGAGCGCAGCGGCAAAGGAGCCGATCCACTTTTTTGCCTGATAACAAAACAGCGCCACGGCTTCTGCCGCCCGAACATCCGTTTTTTCATGGTCGAGCAGGTCGCGCATATCCGAGCTGGTTTCCGAGACGCCGAGCAGGCCCGACTCGTGGTTGACCATTTTGTAAAACTGGCTGGTGGTCATTTGTTCGGTTCGCGCCAGATACGGCGCGAGGCCCGGATCCAAATCGCCGGAGCGCGTGCTCATCACCAATCCCGCCGTCGGCGTGAAGCACATGCTCGTATCAATGCTTTTGCCATCGCGCACGGCGGCCATGCTTGCGCCGTTGCCGAGATGCGCGAGGATGACGCGACCTTTCTTGGCCGCCGGGTCGCCGAGCCGCGCGAGTTCTTCCATCAGATAGGCATACGACAAGCCGTGGAAACCGTAGCGTTGAATTCCTTTGGCGTCGAAGCGTCGCGGGATTGGCAGCAGCTTGGCCACGCGCGGCATCGTTTGGTGAAACGCCGTGTCGAAGCAGGCCACCTGCGGCAGTTTCGGATGACGCTCGCGGAACGTCTCAATCAATTCAATCTCGCGCGGCAGATGATCCGGGTCGTTTGGACTGATGCGACGCAGTTCATCCAATAGTTTTTTTGTGACAATTTCAGGCTCGGTATGTTTCATCCCATGAACCACGCGATGTCCCACGCCTTTTACCGATTTGAAATCAATTTTCTTTTCGAGCCAGTCAATCAGTGCATTCGCCGCTGATTTATGATCGGCGGCGGCAAGCTTGCAGCTCTCCGGCTGTTTTTTCGTCGGTTCATGGAACGTCAGATTCGTCCCGCTCAGACCGATACGATCAACCTTTCCGTAAAGCCCTCGCTTCAGCGGTTTGACCGCCCCATACAACGCGAACTTGATGCTCGATGAACCGCCGTTGATGGTCAGGATCTGTGCAACCGTTGGTTTCATGGACGATTCCTTCATAATGCCCGAGGGGATTTTCCCGACCGCCAGTGTTCTTCAATTTGTTCCAGCGTTTTACCTTTGGTTTCCGGCACGAGCAGATAAAGAAAGACCCAGGCGCCGATCGCGATTACACCGTATAACCAGAAAGTTCCCGCGTGCCCCAGAACCCCGACCAGGGTCAGGAAGGTCACGGCCACCACCAGATTCAATGCCCAGTTGGTGACCGTCACGGCGCTCATGGCCGCACCACGAACCTTCAGTGGATAGATCTCGGAAATCAGCAGCCAGAAGATCGGCCCGAGCCCAAAGGCGAAACACGCGACATAGATGACCAGGCCGCCAATGGCGACATAACTTTTGAAACTCGCCAACTGCTGAAACTGGAAAGCCGCGCCCAGGATCGCCAGCCCAATAATCTGACCAGCCACTCCAACCAGTAACAAAGGCCTCCGGCCCACACGGTCCATCAGGAAGATGGCCAGCACATGAAAAAGCCACATCACCATGGTCAACCCCGCTCCGGCCAGGATTGCGGGTCCTGCGGCGGTAATTCCGGCGAACTTGAAAATGGTCGGGGCGTAATAGATGACCGTGTTAATGCCGGTTATCTGCTGAAATACCGCCAGCCCCAAGCCGACAATCATCGGCATCCTAAGTGAAGGTTGGAAGAGTCCCTTCAACCCGCCGGCACCCTGTTTTTCCATGCTTTTCTGGATGTCCGTGATTTCCGGGCTTACATCTGACACCGTCCGCGCGCGCTGTAAAATCTGCCTCGCCTGTTCAACTTTTGATTTGCTGATCAACCAGCGCGGGCTGTCGGGCAGCCGCCACATGCCGATGATCAGGGCGATGGATGGTATGGCCGCCAGGCCAAACATATAGCGCCATCCCCCGCTGGAGGAAAAGGCATAGTCCACCAGGTAGGCAACCATGATGCCGCTGGTAATCGCCAGCATGTTGACCGCCACCAATGAACCGCGGACTTTTGCCGGCACGAGTTCGGCGATATACATCGGGGAGATAAATGAAGCGATGCCGATGCCGATTCCGCTCACCACCCTGGCCGCAATCAACAAGCTAACCGTTGGTGCCAGAGCCGTGCCGAGGGCGCTGGCGGTAAAGATTATTCCGGCCAGGATGATCATTTTGCGGCGACCAAAGCGGCCAGTCAGAGCGCCTCCGATAATCGCGCCAGCAACGGCACCCACTAAAACGGAACTGACGACAATTTCCTCCATGGTGGCCGACAGGGAAAACTGTTTTGTAATGAACAATATGGCCCCGGAAATAACGCCCGTATCATAGCCAAAGAGCAGGCCGCCCAGGGCGGCGACCCCCACGGCGAAGTAAACAAATCCGTTCACTTCCGATTTAGCCTTGTTTTCCATTTGTCTCATTCCTTTCCGCCGGAACCGTTTCTTCTCTGCGCCACGTAGCAATGCGAACCATGAAGTCTTTGCCTTCCCAATGACCGGCGTCCGACCAGTAGAACGTGAATTTGATCTGCTTTCCTGCTGTAAGCGATTGGGTCGGAAGATCGGCCAGATGAATCTTCAGTCCGGCATCGTGTGTCTTTATGTCGTGGCAAGTCTTCCAATCATCGACAGTCCAGTGAATGCTGGCCGAAGCCATCAACTCGATGCGCAGGATTTTTCCGGGCGGCAGCGAGCGCAGCTTGTGGTTGAACCGCCACGTCAGGCGCGGGGAAACCATTTTTTCCTTCAGGTAGCGTTGCACCGTTTGCGGCAGCTGGTCGAAGAGCCGGCCATCGCGTAGCGAGCGTCGAAGTTTCAGATACTCGGCGTGCGCCCAGACCAGCGGCATGGCCGAACCGGAAGGCCGGCCAAAATGAAGATCGTGTTCTGGCAGGTCAGGAGAATCCCAGACTTGCTCGGAAATAAAACCGCTTTCGTTGGCGAACGATTCCATGGCGGACAAAAGTATTTTGGCGATTGCCTCGCGGCCGGCGGCCAGTTCGTAGTGCGCCCGCTCGCCGGTGAGCAGCGGCCAGCCACGGCCGATTCCCGTGCCGTCAAACGGCGAACCATCCTCGTGCTCGCCATAGCCGTCGTCGTTGTAGCGATGCCAGGTGGCACCGTTCGGCGTCTCCACCCTGAGCAGGGCGTCAATGACCTTGGCGGTGTCGCGGATGCGCGGGTCATCCGGCCTGCGCAAACCAAAACGCACCAGCGCCAGGGCGTCGGGACTGATCAGATGGCTGGCCCGGCGCGTGTCCTCGGAGGCCGTCACGTTCTTGACACGAACATTTTGTTGAAAACTTGACCCGCCGGCACCCGTCTGCTTCGGTGCGATGCGGACGTAATAACCTTCGACCTTGAATTTCCGGCACCAGTCCGTGGCGGACATATACATCCAGCGTTCAATGGAATCATTCCAGACATCGGCAATCTCGCGGAGATGGTTCGCGAGGGAGACTTCGTGATTCAATTCGGCCAGTTCCGCCGCCGCCAGCAGCGCCGCGATTTCCGCCGCGACCGTGAATGGGGTGTAACCGGGATCTTCCTCCCAGCGATCCTGCGGGCTCACCGGGCCGTTGCGCGCCAGATAACCGGCCGCCTTTTTCACCATCGGCCAAAACTTGGCAACATCGCCTCCGGCCAATGCTTTCTCACGAAAAGCCAGGTCCACCAGTAGAATCGGCAACGCGGTCTCGTCCATTTGGATGCCGTCCCAATAAGGCGAGCCATTCAACCACATATTCTGCGACCAGTGACCGTCCGGCTGCTGGGTTCGCTGCAAAAATGCGAGCACCCTGCGGGCGTCTTCGTGCGCCCCGGCCGCGAGCAAACCGCCCGCCGTCTCCACCATGTCGCGCGACCAGACGAGATGATAACCGCCTTGATCATTGTCCCCCTGGCTGAATCCCCACGGAATCGCGAGGCTGGCGATGAGGGCGCCGGGTGCCTGCTTGGATTCATGCGTGCGCACGACAGCGAGGCTCTTTTGGGTCAGATCGCCCGGAGCGGCTTCTCCCGGCTTCAGCGACGCGTGGGTCTTGATCCATTCCTGCCAGCCGCTGACATAGTGATGCTTTGCCTTGTCAAAACCGTCGCGCAGGCTGGCGATGGCATTCCGGGCCGCTTCATCCGGGTCTTTGCCAAAACCAAGTGCCAGGACAAATTTCCCGTGCGATTTCGAAAGATCAATTCCGGCGGTCAAAGCCACATTGCCGTTTTCCGCCCGCGTATATTCCCAGGTCATCTGGTGGTGTGCCTTCAAATCCTGCCAGCCATCCGATGAACCGACGTAGCCGGCCGACCGCTTGGTCCACGGCGCGGAACATGCCAGCGCCAGCGCGCAATCGTTCCGCTGCGCAAACAACAGCGGCGTTCCCTCGAACTCGCCCACCCACGCGGTATTGCCGCCGCCGTGATTTCCCAAATGCGGCGCGAGCAGGACGTGCAGGTGATAATCCGACAACCCACCTTGCTGCGCGTGAAACTGCACCTGTTGCAACACCGTGTCCCGGTGCGGATCGGTCACAATCTGCTTTTCAATGCGGTAACGGCCATCGCGGCAGGTGTTGACCAGCTTGAAGGCCGGCACGCCGTCGGCCAGCCATTCCAAGGTGTGACCGGCATCGCGCTTTTCCTCGGAGAAAAAATTCGCGCCGTCCGTGACGATCAATCCCATATCGCGGATGCAGGCCTGTTCAATGCGCGGATAATAAATCTCGTTGAAAATGCCGTGGCTCAATGTGAACCAGACCCGGCTCTGGTTGCTCAAGGCCGTGCCCAGTCCGGTCTTGGCACTGGAAGTCCAGCGCGCGGAAATTCCCGGACCGTTCGGGGCGAAACGATTTGGATTGTTTTGAGTATCGCTCATTCGTCAGTCTTTAATCCGAGTGCGGATAGTTTCGCGCATGTGGATTTGTAATCCGTGTGAAGAATGCTTCGAATCCCCAAACCCTCCGCGATCTGGACAAACATCGGGGTGTTTTCGATATAGATGATTTGCCGGGCGGGTGTCTGGGCGATGTCCAGCGCCATCCGGAAGATGGCCTCATCAGGCTTGTGCAGGTGGACGAAGCACGAGGAAACAAACGCATCCACAAACTCGTCCAGCTTGAATGTGCGAATCCGATGCGCATTCAGTTCGCGCGCTTCGTTGCTGAGCACGATGATCTTCAATCCATACTTCGCCTTGAGGTTGCGGATTAGCTCGATCATCTCGGGGTAAGGTTTCGATTGCGCGAACATGAAGCGCCGGAACTCCGCACGAGTGAACGGCCGCTTCTCGTAAAAGAGCAACCAGCCTAAATACTCATACAGCGTGAGCTTGTCCTCCTCGTAAATGTTGAAGTTCAGACTGTGCCGCTGTTCCATCTGCCACCAGTTCAACTTGAACTGCTTCGCCGCCCGTTTGCGGGCATGATGATCCCACCCGTCGGTGAGCAGGACGCCGCCAACGTCCAGGAACAAGGTTGTGATGGGGATGTTTTTTTTCATGGGGTCGGTGGTTGGGAAGTCTGGTGAATTGGTTTTGTCATGGCCTGATACATCATTTCCTCGCTGAGGAACGGCGAACCATGGAGTTCGTATCCGCCGCTTAGTTTTTCGTTAACTTTCCGCGCCAGCTCATCATGGGTGGCGGCATCGGCGTGAAAAGGCACCGCGACGATAAGGTATTCGATTGGTGTTTTCATGTTATTTGTCATCGTATCGCCTCCAGCTTTATTTCCCGTTCCGCCTGGAGCCAATCGTGGTAGGTTTGACCGTTCTGGCGGCCTCGTTGCTCGTATAGTTCATAGTCCCGCTTCGCGATCCGTGGCATCGGGTCATCTTTTTGACACCGGGCAGCGGAGCTGAGTTCACCAGTCTTCAGTCGCCCACATTCTATGGTCAGGCTGCGCAGCCTTTGCGCGAGTTTCCGGGTCAGCGCGCCATCCTTCAGTCGCCAGCCCCAGTTTCCTTTCGCAATTCCAGGAAAATTCATTCGTGCTTCCGATCCCAGTTCCAGGAGATCTTGCGCCAGAACGATGGCGGTGTTGGCCTGCGATGCCAGCGCTTCACGGATTATGGCCCAGACAATTTCCAGGTTGTTTGCCTCCAGTTTTTTTTGCAAGGCTTTGCGTTGCCTGCCTGGCAACTTCCGGTACCAGCCTGCCGTTGTGTCGTTATCATGGGTTCCGGTATAGACCACGGATTTCAGCGGATGCGGCGCTGGCGGATCAGAATTGGTTTGGAGTTCGGAACCGAACTCGAATTGGAGCACCCGGGTGCCGGGAATCTGAAATTGATCGAGTAAAGTCACCACTTCGGGGGATGTGGCCCCGAGATCATCCGCAATCAAAGGCAATGATCCAAGGGCTTCGCGGATGGCTTTGAAAAAAGCTGCGCCTCCACCCGGCTGATACTGCCCCTTCAGAGCCGTTTTGGCTGTTGCCGGCACTTCATAGGTGCGGACAAAGCCGATGAAATGATCCAGCCGATTGACATCGAACCGGCCAAATGCCGTCCGCAGGCGTTCGATCCACCAGCGGTAGTTCTGCGCATGAAGCGCCTCCCAGTTATACACTGGCAGTCCCCAAAGCTGCCCGGTTTTGGAAAAATAATCGGGAGGGACTCCCGCAACCACCGCAGGATTTCCATCAGTGTTCAGTTTGAAAAGTTCGGGATGAGCCCAGACATCGGCGCTGTGGTGAGCCACGAACAGGGGAATATCGCCGATTAATTGAATGCCTTTGGACGCGCAGTAAGTCCTTAACTCTTTCCACTGCACTGAAAACTGCCACTGGACAAACTCATGATAACGGATGTCATCGGCAAAGTATTTCTGCGCGCGAATGACGGCGTCTGGCAGGCGCGTTCGCAAGTCTGGCTGCCATCGGGTCCAATCCGCAGTGCCCTCTTTCCTCTGGATCGCCGAGAACAACGAAAAATCCTCAAGCCAATAAGACTCCGCTTTTGAAAAGGCGTCGAATTCCGATTGTCTGCCAAAGTGTTTCTGCTCGCCAAAATGCTCGAATGCTTTTTTTAACAAGGCCATTTTCCAGCGTGCCGCTTCGGGATAATTCACATTGCCATCGACCACGGAGATCGGAAGCCCGATTTCCTGCCGGCTGAGAAGCCCTTGCTCCACCAACCGATCAGGACTTACCAGAAGCGGATTACCCGCAAAGGCGGACGGTGACTGGTAAGGCGAATTTTCTCCTCCGGTTGGGCCAATCGGCAGCATCTGCCACCAATGCTGTCCACTCTCGACCAGGAAATCCACAAAGGCAGTTGCCGCCGGCCCCAGATCGCCGATGGGATAGGCATTGGCAAGCGACGTTGGATGGAGAAGTATCCCGGAGGCCCGTTGATTCATTTGGAACCCTTCCCCATTTGAGATTGCGGTTTTCTTGCCAGAAGGATCGCGCTTGAGCAGGGTCTCAGGAGGTAAGTCTGTGGATATTTCAAAAGCGGTTCCTTGCCGGCAGTAAACAAATCGCATGGTGTTTCACCAAAGGTATCAACAGCCAGATGCCATTGAACGCCGGATTTTATGGGAGGCAAATGAAAATCAACCGCATCGGCACCGGCATTGAACATGAGGCATAATGCACGCTGCTCATCTTCATGAATCAAACAGGCAAAATGCTTTTCTTTCGGATCGGTCCATTTGGGCAAGCCGCCTTGCGGGCCAAACCATTGAATCTCGGCGTCCGTGTAGAATTGTTCCTTGCTTAAAACCGGATGCGCCCGGCGGAAGGCTATCATGCCCTGGGCAAACCGGTAAATCTCCTGATGCTGTTCAAGCTGGGTCCAGTCAATCCAACTGGTTTCATTGTCCTGGCAGTAGGCGTTGTTGTTACCGCCTTGCGTGCGGCGGAATTCATCTCCGCCCAACAACATCGGCACTCCGCGCGAAACCAGCAGGGTCAGCAGGAAATTCTTGATCTGGCGCTTTCGGACGGACTCGATCCCGGTGTCCTTCGTCCCGCCTTCAGCACCATAGTTCGCACTGAAGTTGGCGTTGATTCCATCCTGGCCGTTTTCTCCGTTCGCCTCATTGTGTTTGTCGTTGTAGCTCACCAGGTCGTTCAGAGTGAAGCCGTCGTGACAGGTAATGAAGTTGATGCTGCACTCGGGTCCTTTGCCGGACTTGAAATAAATATCGGCACTGCCGGAGATACGTTGAGCGAACAAGCCGAGCATCCCGTCATCGCCGCGCCAGAAACGCCGGACTTCATCGCGGTAGTGGCCGTTCCATTCCGACCAGCGCCGCTTTGAAAAACTGCCCACTTCATACGCGCCGCCCGCGTCCCAGGCTTCGGCGATGATTTTCATGTCGCGCAAGATCAGATCCTCGGCGATCCGTCCGAGCAATGGAGACTTGGCCAGCAGCTTGCCGGTGCTGTCCCGGCCAAGCACCGACGCCTCGTCAAACCGGAATCCATCCACGTGCATCTCGACCGTCCAATAGCGGAGCGCGGCCAGGATATGGTCCCGCACCACGGGATGATTGGCGTTCACGGTATTGCCAGTTCCGGCATAATCCTTGTAGTGGCGCTTGTCATCCGCCAGCGAGTAAAAAATCGCATTATCCATCCCGCGAAAACAGAGCGTCGGCCCAAGTTCATTTCCCTCCGCCGTGTGATTGAACACCACGTCCAGAATCACTTCGATACCGGCCTTGTGGAATGCCTGCACCATTTCCTTGAACTCCAGTTTCTGCTGGCCCAAACCTCCTGAACTGCTGTAGGAAGCTTTGGGCGCAAAGTAGGCCACGGAATCATAGCCCCAGTAATTCTTGAGCCGTTCCTTGGTCTGCGGATTCTTGCGCGTGACCGAATTTTCATTGAACTCCTGCACGGGCATCAGTTCCACCGCAGTAACGCCCAGAGTTTTGAGATAGGGAATCTTTTCCATCAGTCCCCGGTAGGTTCCCGGATGGTTCACGCCTGACTTCGGATGAATGGTATGGCCGCGCACATGCGTTTCATAAATGACCGTCTTCGACCACGGATGCCGGGGCGGCTGATCGGCCGCCCAATTGAAGGGGTCGTTGACAAAAACACATTTCGGCATCGTCCCGGCATTGTCCAATTTCGAGGGAGTCAAATCTTTCCCCGGCGACGACGGGTCGTATCCCAGCGCGGACGCGAAGTCCCACGGTGGCGGGTGCGAAATCGCGGTGGCGAAAGGATCAAGAAGCAGCTTTTTGAAATTGAAACGATGTCCTTTATTTGGCTCGTAAGGGCCGTCCACCCGGTAGGCATAGAATTGGCCGGAAGTGATTCCTTTTACCCAGATGTGCCAGACGTCGCCAGTGCGGTTGCGCGCTGAATCCAGATCAATGACCCGCGCGGGCGCGGCGTCTTCGGGATGGTCGAAGAATTCCAGTCGAACGCGGCTGGCGTATCGGCTGAAAATGGCGAAGTTAACTCCGTCGTCTCTTTCGTGCGCGCCCAACGGCATGGGAGAGCCAGCCCGAACGTCAGCGTGCTCGGAAATCTTCGAAATATAATCGGGCAAATTGAGTTGCGGCGTTTTTGTCATCGTTGCCATAAAATTCGCGGGTCTTCCAAGGGAATTGCTACTCCGTCATAGCGCGGCATCATTCGCGCTGTGTAATCCGTCGGCGGTCGGGTCGCAGGCACGGTTGCGCTGAAAGCGTAGCCGCCTGATTCGTCCGCTAGTGGGTGAAGACAGGTCATTTCCTGCCGCACCGGAGGGCTGTCTTTGATTCCATCGGCATAAAGCTCCACCCGCACTGCCTTGGGGTCGAGGCCATGCAGACCGACTTGAACTTCAATGATGTGTTTCCCGTCGCGTGTTTCCACCTTCACAGCGCCGAAGTGCAGCGCGGCCCATTTCTGATCCAAACTGTGACGCCAATCCACCATTTGCTTGCCGAATGCGCCTTTGTTGGCAATGCGCGATTGGCAGGCAATTGCCGCCGGGAGATAATGATGCTCGGTGTATTCGCACACGGCGCGGTTGGCGGAGAATTGCGGAGTCAAGCGCGCCATGCTTTCGCGCATCCGTTTGACCCAGGCGGTGGGAATGCCCTTTTCGTTGCGGGTATAAAATTCGGGAATTACCTCGCGTTCGAGTCGTTCGTAGAGCGCCTCAGCTTCGGCTGCATCCCACGCCGAATCGTTGCCATGCTCCTGACCGTCGCCCAACGCCCAGCCCAAATCGGGGACAAAGGCTTCGGCCCACCAACCGTCCAATTCCGAAAGATTGATGCCGCCGTTGACGAGCACCTTCATGCCGCTCGTGCCGCACGCCTCCCACGGTCGCCGAGGCGTGTTGAGCCAGACATCCACGCCCTGCACCAAACGACTGGTCAAGTGCATGTCATAGTCGCTCAAGAAAATCGCGTGAGGCCGGACATCGGGCCGGCGGATGAATTGTATCCATTTCTGGATCAAGGCCTGTCCCGCCAAGTCCGCCGGATGAGCCTTGCCTGCAATCATGAGTTGCACCGGGCGCTGCGGATTGGATAACAGTCGCAGCAGTCGTTCCGGGTCGTGCAGCAACAAGTTCGGTCTTTTGTAGGTCGCAAAGCGCCGCGCAAAGCCCAGCGTCAATGCGTTGGGATCAAATAAATGTTTTGCCTCTTCAACCGTCTCGGACGACGCGGCGGCGGCGGCATAGTGCCGGACCAGGCGGTCGCGGGCGTATTCCACCAGTGATTTGCTAGTAGCGAGGCGAAATTTCCAAAGAGTGTCGTCGGAAACGCGGCGAATGTCCTGTTCCAAAGATTCCGACTTTCCCAGCCAGCGGTCTTTGCCACAAGCCTTCGTCCAAAGTTCGTCGGCTGCCGCCGAATCCCAAGTTGGCATGTGAACTCCGTTGGTCACATGGCCGACAGGCACTTCATCCTCCGGCCAATGCGGAAATAGCGACTCGAAAAGATGCCGGCTGACTTTTCCATGCAAGCGACTCACGCCATTCACCGATCCGCTGCCACGGATGGCCAGATAAGCCATGTTGAAACTTTCCGTCGCGTCGTTCGGATTCTGGCGGCCCAAGGCCAGCAAATCGCGGAGCGAAATGCCGAGTTTCTTCTCCGCATAGCCTCCGAGGTATTGTTCGATGAGCGGCGGAGTGAAACGATCAAAGCCCGCAGCCACTGCCGTGTGAGTGGTGAATAGATTGCCCGCCCGCGTCGCGGCCAATGCCACGTCAAAAGGCTGCGCGTTCTCTTGCATGAAACTGCGCGCGTGCTCCAACACTGCAAAGGCCGCATGACCTTCATTCAAATGACAGACATCCGGCTTGATGCCGAGGGCCGCGAGCAACCGCCAGCCGCCGATGCCCAGCAACATTTCCTGCACGAGACGCAACTCCGGTCCGCCGCCGTATAATTCGCTGGTGATTCCGCGATGAGCGGGAAAGTTCGCCGCGTCATTGCTGTCCAGAAGGTAAAGTTTCACACGACCCACTTGCACTTCCCACGCGCGCAACCAGACCGAGTAACCGGGCAAGGTGATCTCCAAACGCAACCACTCGCCATTCGCCTGGCGCAACGGTGTGATTGGTAACTGTCCGGGGTCGTTATACGGATAAAGGGCTTGTTGCGCTCCGTCCTTGTCAATCACCTGGCGAAAATAGCCTTGCTGGTAGAGCAACCCAACGCCAACCACCGGCACACCAAGATCGCTGGCGGCTTTGAGCTGGTCGCCGGCCACATTGCCCAATCCGCCGGAATAAATCGGCAGCGCTTCGCTCAACATGTATTCCATGCTGAAATAGGCGACGCACTTCAAGGGCGACTGCGGATGATTTTTCTGAAACCACGCAGGCGTGTTCGCCGTCTCGCGCTTGACTTGCAGCAGGCCATCCACTTTCTTGCGGAAGGCCGGATCAGCCAGCACTCTTTTGAGTTTATCCTTCGAGACCGTCTGCAGGACTACCCAGGGGTTTTGGGTGAAGTCCCACAGCGCGGGATCAAGCTGCCGCCACACATCATCGGTGGCGTGATTCCATGACCAGCGCAGATCCAAGGCCAGCTCCGCCAAGGAATCGAAGCCTTCGACATTCGCAGTTAAAGGACCAGAGTTCAGTTTGGTGGCCGGTGTTTGTTTGCTCATACAATTACTATTTTTTGATTCCCGATAATTCTTGGGTCAAAGACTGATCACTCGATGAAAGGACGAAACCTCACCACGATCAGATTTCAATATCAGTTCGTCAGCCTTGAACGACTCAATCGTGCTGGAAGTAATCCGATTCCCCAAATGCTCGTTTTTCGCACCAGTGATTCTCAGAGTCATAATTGCGCCGGTGATATTCCAGGTTCCGCTAATTTTTCCCGGCAAACTTTGCGAAAGAGTATTGGCAAGGAAACCCGTCGGACGGATTTGGCAGATGAAAGTGCCATCGCCGTCAATTGACATCGTCTCTTTCAAATCGCCAACCGTGCCTTGCCAGCGCCCGACAATTTTCGTCGAATATTCCGCCTCTGGCACAGTTGATGAATTGTTTGCACAGGACGCCAGACAAAATCCCAGGACGACGACTACGATTGCCCTTACGAAAGGCGTGCAATTCGATTTCATGAGATCAACTCCTTTCATCATTTATCCTTGGGATTGGTTGTGGGCGGAGTCACTGGAGCAATCGCATCGTTCACGATGGTTTGCGCTTCCCTCTGGATGCGATGCAGATGATCTATTCCTTGAAAGCTCTCGGCATAAATTTTATAGATGTCTTCGGTGCCGGACGGACGAGCCGCAAACCAGCCATGCTCGGTCACCACCTTCAACCCACCAATGGGAGCGCCGTTCCCCGGCGCTTGGGTAAGCATGGTCTGGATTTTTTCGCCCGCCAGTTCGGTCTGCTTGACCTGTTGCGGTGAAAGTTTCGCCAATCGCGCTTTTTGTTCCGGCGTCGCGGGTGCCTGAATGCGCTCGTATTCAGGCTCGCCGAAATCGTGCCTGTATTCGCGATAGATGGCAGCGGGATCGTGGCCTGTCCGCGCGGTCATCTCGGCGGCGAGCAAACAGGGGACGATGCCATCTTTGTCCGTCGTCCAGACGGTGCCATCCAGACGCAGGAAAACGGAGCCGGCGCTTTCTTCACCAGCAAATCCCAACGAGCCATCCAGCAAACCATCCACGAACCATTTGAAACCCACTGGCACCTCAAAGAGCTTCCGACCCAGTTTGGCGGTGATCCGGTCAATCATCTTGCTGCTCACAATTGTTTTTCCCACCGCCGCTGAGGGGGACCACTTCGGCCGGTTCTGGAAAAGATAAAAAATCGCCGCGCAGAGGTCGTGATTAGGCGGCAGCAATCCGTCGCTTTTGGTCACAATTCCATGCCGGTCGTGGTCGGTGTCGCAGGCGAATGAGAGATTAAAGTGATCCTTCATGCCAATCAGCCGCTGCATTGCATAATTCGAAGACGGATCCATGCGAATCTGGCCATCCCAATCCACCGTCATGAAGCGAAAAGTCGGGTCAACCGTTTCGTCCACCACCGTTAGGTTTAACTTGTGTTGCTCCGCAATTCGTGCCCAGTAATGGACGCCGGCGCCGCCCAATGGATCAACGCCCAGATGAATTTTCTCACTGCGAATGACGTCCAGATCAATCACATTGCCGAGATCATTGACGTAGGCAGTAAGGTAGTCGTGCCGGTGTGTCGTCGCGGCACGCAACGCCTGCTCGTGCGGAATTCGTTTCACTCCGACCAGCCGGGCTGCAAGCAATTCATTGGCTTTGGCCTCAATCCAACCGGTGACGACGGTGTCCGCCGGCCCGCCATTCGGCGGGTTATATTTGAAGCCACCGTCATGCGGCGGATTATGCGAAGGCGTAATGACGATACCATCGGCCAGCCCGTCTTTGCGACCGCGATTGTAAGTCAGAATGGCATGGGAGATTACCGGGGTCGGCGTGTATTCATCCCCTTCGGCAAGCATCACCTCGACGCCATTGGCCGCCAGCACCTCCAGCGCGGTGGCGCAGGCCGGAACGGAAAGCGCATGTGTATCCAGGCCAAGAAACAGCGGGCCGCCGATATTTTTCGAAGTGCGATAAAGGCAAATCGCCTGGGTGATCGCAAGGATGTGCCATTCGTTGAAGGCCAGTTTGAATGATGAGCCGCGATGGCCGGAGGTGCCAAACGCCACGCGTTGCGCTGACACTGCCGGATCAGGCACCCCGGTATAGTAGGCCGTGATGAGCAGCGGCACGTTGACGAGTATTGCAAGTGGTGCCGGTTTTCCTGCCAGGGGACTTATTTCCATGGTGTTTCCTTTGCTGTTTTGCTTTCGAGTTCCGCCACTTTCGCCAACCGGCGACGAAAGCGTTCTGCGTCTTTGAATCGCGCAGCGAGAAATGTCTGCACCAATTCCCAGGCAAGGGCGTGACCGACCACGAGGCCGCCAAAACAAATCAGATTCAAATCGTCGTCCTCGACGCCCTGATGCGCCGAAAAGTTTTCGTGAATTAAGCAGGCCCGAACCCCCGCCACTTTGTTCGCGCAGACCGATGCGCCAACCCCGCTGCCGCAGATGCCCACGCCGCGTTCCACCTTTCTGTCGGCAACCGCCCTGGCCAGTGGCACGATAAAATCCGGGTAGTCATCTTCCTGTTTCGGACGGCCATCGCCGAAATCAATTACTTCGTGACCGGCTGCGCGCAATTTCCCGGCCAGATATTCCTTCAACTCGTAACCGCCGTGGTCGGCGGCGATGCCAATGCTTTGTAGCGTTCTCCTCAATTCCGCAGGCGGCTCATCACTGATGCGTTTCTTGATGCTGCGCTCAGGTCTCCGGTTGGGTACGGTTGAGGATTTCTTTGGCATATGCGACAGGGATTTGGTCAGGATCGGGTCGGATCAATCCTTCTGCCGAGGAAGAGGATGCTGCCGGAATGGGTGTCTTGGATCATGATGCCTTCAACCTGGGTGCGCCGCGGATTTTTCCATTGCCCTTGCCGGCTCACCCCGAGGGTCTGTCGTTCAACATCAAGCAATCTGCCTGACGGTGTCTTGAGTGCCGTAAGGATTGGCTACGCGTAGCGTGCACTCCGGATCGTCCCGCCACTCGCCGTCCACGATGAACCGGTAGTGGTGGGTGCCGGGCGGCAGGGCCACAGTGGTCTTCCAAACCCCTTCGGTGTCCTTCGTCATGGGAATGGCTTGCGCCTGCCATTGTGTGAAGTCGCCTGCCAGCAATACGCTTAACGCGTCAGGGGCGGTGAATGCGAAGGTTTGTCTCCTGTCACCGCTGATGTTTTTTGAATTCGTTCTTTTTGCCATGTGTTTTTCCTTTCTATTTGCGTTTGTTCATTATTCTTTTCATGCGGAAATGGTTTCCGCCGGTTCGCGAACGTGCCAGCCTTGGTTCACTCGTTCAATCCCCCATGAACCCAGGAGTAGGAACTGGGAACTGCCTGTTGTCGGACGTGGACGGGTTCGGACTTTTCCTCGCCGTTCCCTGCCACAGGCAGCGAGCGGCGGGGTGAAGCGACAGTCCGGCTTAAATCCTCTCCGATGTTTGCGCGAGGCGGACACGGGTTTGGCAGCAACAGTTTTTCAACAGGCAATTCGTTGAACGATTTCAAAGTCAGGTGTGTTTTCATAGCTCTTCTTGTTGTTTGTGTTAGTAGTCGCGCATTGGCTCCTCCAAGATGTGCTGAAACGTTGGGGTCAAAGAAACCTCGCGTTTGTGCAGGTCGCTCGCATCCATCGAGGATTGGTCCTCTGCCATCGCATTGTCGTCAAATATGAGACTCAAGCCATGATGCCCGGCAAATTGCGACAACTCGGGTGTGGCTCGCGCCAAGCGTGTGTCGGCGCTTCCACCACCCCATACGGCCAAGGCGGCCTCCTGGATCTGCCGGCGCGTGGCCCAACGCTCCAGCCAGTCCATCAGCCAGGGCAGAAGGGACTGAACCTGGCGCATGGCGAGCATGATCAGGTGCGCTTCCACCGCTTCCGCCAGCGCCACTTCGGCCACTGGCGGCAGTTTCAGCACGTCCACGCGCCACAGCCTGACACCCCAATGCGCGGTTTCGTCCGTCCGATGCGCCGCACGCTCCAGCATCGCTTTCGCATTCGCCGCGTAATCAAATTCGTCGTAAATGATCACCGCATTCATTGTCGCGTCGAAAACATTTTCGTCTCGTATTGCAGTCGCATTCATACGTTTCATCTCCGGTTTTATCAGCGGCTCATCGCTGATGCGTTCACTGATGGTGCTCCAATGTCTCCGGCTTGGTGCGGTCAAGGATTTCCTTGGCCCGCGTTGTCTCATCCATGGAGCCATGGACAATCAGGACATACTTGCCGGTCTTGAGCGCCGTCTCGTATCGCAATATGCTGTCCTTGGGAATGCCCAAGCTGTACAAGCCAGCCCCAATCGCGCTCAGACCGCCCACCACGACCGCGCCTTCCAGCGCCCCGACGATCCAACTGACGAGCGGCCCTGCCACAAGCAACGGCCCGATGCCGGGAATCAAAAAGAACCCGGAACCGAACAACAAGCCCCAAAACCCACCCCAGAAGGCCCCCAGTTTTCCCCAGTATTTCATGCGGTCCCCGGCATTGTAGTAGCCGACCACGTGTTCATCCGTGTGTTCGTCGCGTCCGATAATCGAGAGTTTCTTCATATCGAAACCGGATTGCTGTAGTTCTTTGATCGCCGCTTCGGCAGCCGTGTGCGATGGATAGATCGCCACGATGGAATTGTTCTTGTTCATGTTCTTCCTTTCGCTTCATTGTTCATTTGTTGCCCCCCCGGTTCCTGCCGCTGTCACCACCAATGGCCTTTGTTGACCGTGACCCGGTTTAATACTGCGGTCGCGCCACCCTTACGGGCGTCTTTGTCAGCTTCACCCCAACCGACCCAAGTCCCGACGGTGCCGGTCAAAGTGGCCACCGCTCCGTCAACGGTTACTTTGATGTCATCGCTGTCCACGAAGGGACTCCAGAAGAACCGATTCTCGATGTTCTTTTTGATCTGTTCGTCGCTCAAATAGGGTTGCGGTCCAGACATCTCGGAAATGTAGTAAGGCGACTGGTTGTAATCAGGCGAGCCGTAATAACCATAGTCATCGTAATAACCATAGTCGTAGTCGGGATAGTAATAGCCGTTATAATAATCGTAGTCGGAGTCGTAGATTGAATAATACTCCGGTTCAACCTTCAGATGGTTGCGGACCTGCACCACACCTTTGATCCGCGAAGCAACATCCTGCGCTTCGGCCTTTTGAAAACTTGAATCCACCGCCCCGGAGAGATACGCGACGCGATTGATGACAGCCACATCTATTGTGGAGCTGTCCAGAAATGGGTCCCAGAGCAAGGCCGCTTTCAATTGTTTCTCCATCGCCGCCGCATCAGCGGATCCTCCCGTTGGCCTCACCTTCAGATGGTTTTCAACCAGCGATACTCCCACCACGTTTTTTGCATCCTGTGCGGCGGCAGTTTTCGCCTTTAAATTGCCCACGGAGCCGCCAAGAATGACCACTCCGTCTTCAACGGTTACGTCGGGAGAAAAAGCCGAAACGCGTGCGTCAAAACGAAGGGCCGCCTGGACTGCCTGTTTGATTTCGCTGTCAGAACTGATGGCGGTTTTGGATTTTTGTTGCGCGTCATTGTGTGCCAGTGACTCGATTTTCAAGCCGCTATCGTCCACGGACGTCACCCCGTTCACCCAGGCATCATCGAAGGCTCGCGATTTGCTGATCACGCTTCCGATCGTTCCGGTGAGCGTCACTTTGCCACCTTTCACCACGGGGCTGATCAGGCCGCCGTTGATCCAGATGTCCCATTGGAGACGGGCTTTGACATCGGCGGCAATTTCCGAATCCGTGCGCTTCGCCATATAGTTAATTGTGACGTCATTGCGGACCTCCTTGACTCCCTTAACTCCATTGGCAATCCGGGTGGCGAGTTGTTTTTCCGCATAGGTACCAACGCTGCCGGTCAACGTGGCGACCGCGCCCTGGACGGAAACGGTCGTCTGATAGGATTCCGTCGCGGGATCTTGCTGTAGCGCCGTCTGGATGTCCTTGCGGATGTCTTCGTCGGAGCGGGACACGGGCGTCACGGTAATCTTGTCAATCACCTCGCGCACGCCCCGGATACTCTTGGCGGCCATGACCGCCCGCTCTTTGGCGAGGAGGTTGTTCACCGATCCAGAAAGCGTGACGATCCCCTGACTGGTGCTGACATCCACATCGTTCGGGAAGACGCCTTTATCGAGTTTTAATCCACCTTCAACGGCGGTTGTGATGCCGCTGTCGGTAATTTCCTTTTCCGTGGTCGCCGCTTGTAACGAGGGCAGAACCAGAGTTTGAATTCCCGCCGCAATCAGCAGGCTGGCAGACCATCTGCCAATCGCCGCACGTTTAGCCCATTCCTTCAACTTTAATGTTTTCATAGTTTTCATATATTGTCTTTTTATGTTTTGTTTTATTTCAATTGCCTCTGTAGATGGTTTCTTTCGTGTCGATACAGTCAGTCGGTGGTGCGTTCATAAATGTGAAAATAATCCAGGTAGCTATACGGACGCTATGGGGTGTTTCCCGGACATTTCAAAGATGGCTGAAACCAGCCAGCCGGTGCCGCTCCTCATCCCAGAGCCGGAAGGTGAGGGATTTTAAGCTGGAGAAGAGCGTGACGAGCGGCACGGTTTGAAACAGCGGGTCCGCCTTGTGGCACTTCTCCAGATCGTAATTGGGAATCCGCCGAGGCACCAGCCGCCTGACGTTTTCCAAACCGGTTTCGCACACCCAATTTCTGTCCGGCAAATACTTGGCCCGTCACCGAGTCATTATTCCACTGAAGAAGGAAAATCGTTGGCGGGCTTGTTATTGGCTGGCATCCGGCTTCGTCCCTTGCTTGCGGCTGAAAGCCAGGACACACCAGCCGCAGAGAGCGAGGATCATGGTCACCCAAGGAACATATTGGAACCATGCCGAATAGGTCATGGCGTTTTCGTGCCCGGCGCTAATCAACGAGGAAGACACCAAGCCCAAGACGTCTTGGAAAACGGCCAAAAAAACTGCCGCCACCAAAATCCACAAGCCTTTCAGTTTGTATCGGCGGGCAGCGATCACCGCAACCACCAAGACGGCGGCTTGGATGACCAGCCTGAATCCAACGGGCACCAGATAACTTGTAGCTTCTAAAGGATGCATAACGACACCATGATATGATAGGCGAAGAAGCGCGCGGATGCCATAAGGTGTTTTCCCCATGCCAGACTTGATGAATCCAGCCCCGACACGGCAGGCCGGAAGGATGGCGAGTGAAACCTGACGCATAGGGACAAATCGGAGCGAAGCGGAGAACCCCAAAAGTTTCCGTTGCTAAACCATGGTTCGCTGGACACTGCTTTCAATGATACCGGCTTCGATCGCGTGGCGGGTGAGTCCGGCGATACCGTGGATTTTGAGCTTCTCCATGAGATGCTCGCGATGTCTTTCGATGGTCTTCATGCCGATGCTGAGTTCCGCCGCGATTTGTTTGTTGGCTTTGCCTTCGGCAATCAATTGGAACACTTCCATCTCGCGCGAAGTCAGGCCAGCCTTGCGCGACTTCGGCCGTCCGGCTCGATCCAACGACTTTCGCTCACGTTCGGGAAGAAGCTTCGCAATGAACGGGCCGAAAAAAGTATGCCCCTTGTTGACTTCCCGAATCCCCCGGCACACATCGTGGGCGGAGGCTTGTTTGAGCAGAAATCCCACGGCGCCGGACTCCGTTGCGTTTTTGACATACGCGTCATCATTGTGCGCCGTGAGAATGAGTATTCTGGTGCCGGGGACGGCTTTGAGAATCTTACGGGTGGCTTCAAAACCATTGAGCAGCGGCATCGCGATGTCCATGACGACCACTGCGGGACGAAGTTTTTTGACCAGGGCGACCGCCTGGCGGCCGTCTTCCGCTTCGCCGACCACTTCGAAGTCGTCTTCCAACTCCAGCATCTTGCGAAAGCCCTCGCGCACGACCATGTGGTCTTCGGCCAGCAGAACAGTGATTCGTTTCTTAGACATTCAAGTTTGGTTCCAGCGAACCACATCAACAATCCATTCCTCGCATGGTCTTGTCGAGCGGAATTTGCGCAGTGACGGTGGTGCCATTGCCCGGGGCGGACTCGACATCAAAACGGCCACCGACCATCTCCAACCATTCCCTCATGTCAAACAGTCTCAGGCGTTTGCTTCCCCCAGTTGGCAACACACGTTGCGCTTGAAAGGATTTGCCATCATCTTTTATTTTCATGCAAATGCAGTCCGCAAGTTTCTGGATGCTCACTTCCACCCTGCTGTGATCAATAGCCCTGTTGGCTTTTACACAATGGCAAATTCACATATCCCATGCTGAAATTCCTTTGAATCACAACCGCCGAAAACACAGCGAAATATGTGGTTGACAATTGTATTCATTGTAATACCATATCAATTACGATGTTTATTCAGTTTCCGTTCATCGAGGTGCCGAAAGATTTGCGCAAGATTGTTGGCGAGCCAACGCCCGGCACGCGGGCCTACCGGCGGGAGGGCACTCACGAGGAATGTGGCCAGTGGCTGGAAGCCCTCGGCGAACATTACAAAGGAGACGTGGGAATTTCACCCGCTGGCGTTTCCATGTTCGTGCCCGTTTTGCGAGCGGGCGTCCACAAACGCATCAAGGACGGCAAACTGACCGCGTTCTTCTTTTACATCACCAGAGTCGAAAACACGTTCTTTGGCACCCGGCGCAAAGTCAAACTGCGCCCCTACATTGTGCTGTCAGTGAGCGAATGCAAAGCGTGGGCGGCGGAGATGAAACGCCGGGCGGGTTATGTGGATGAGCCGGGCGAGACCCTCATGGAACAGAGAAAACGACTGAAGCCGGTAGCAGCAGCGGATGAACCCAAAACCCGCAAGGAAGCCGAGGAAGCGGAAGAATTTGTGGACGCAGACCCCAAGGACAAGGGCAACCGGAAAGTAAGGTATGAGGAAGCTCTCAATACAGAGAACCGGCAACAGGATATGTTTTTGCTGCTAGCGGAAGCAATGGCCGCGATGGCGTCCGGCAAGAAGGCCGAGATCTACCGAAAGCGGTTGGAAAAGGGCATGGAGTGGGACAAAAAGGAGAAGACCTGGAAGTGGAAGGAGTGACGTGAAATGCAAACGGAGGATAAATTCAATGATCGCTTGATACGGCTGCCGGAATTGGAGCGGATTTTCGGCGTGTGCAAGCGGACGGTGAGACGGAAGGCAGAGAATGGCGAGTTGCCACCGTTGCGGCGGATTGGCCGTGCGGTGGGAATGCTCGAAAGCCAGGTCAAATCGTATTTTCAACGATTGAGTCAACCAAGTTAATCGAAAGGAGAAACATGATTGCTTACATTTACCGGCCTAAACGCCAGCGCAATGGCAAATTGATTTCCAGCCGAATTTGGCGGGCGCGGCTGAAATTGAACGGCGACGTTAAGGCGCGGGACATTTCCCTTGGCGTTTCCGACAAGCAAGTGGCCGAACAAAAATTACGGGACATCACCCGCGACCATGAACGGGTGTCCGTAGGTTTGTTGGCCCCGGCGGCACAACGCGAGACGTTTGAAAACCCGATGGAAAAGCTGGTGGACGGCTATGTGGCCGATTTGAAGGCGCTAGGACGTTCCGTAGATCATGTCCGCCATGTGGACAAGCGTTTGCGGCGGCTGATGCGGGAATGCCACTGGCAGAGCCTGCGCAATGCCACACCGGATGCGTTCCTGCGCTGGCGCGCCGAACAAACACAAGCGCCCAAAACCATCAATGAGTATCACGCCGTCTTGTCGGCCTTGTTCACCTGGCTCCGCAAACAAAACCGTGTTGCGGCCAATCCGTTTGAAATCATCAGCAAAGTGGATACGCGCGGCAAGCAGCGCAGCCAGCGGCGGGCTTTGAATGATGATGAAGCCAAGCGATTGCTGGCAACACCGCGCAAACTGCTTTATCTGCTGGCCATGCATACGGGTTTGCGGCGGGGTGAAATCAACGCCTTGCATGGCGGCGATTTTC
This sequence comes from Limisphaerales bacterium, assembly GCA_003134375.1. GTDB lineage: Bacteria > Verrucomicrobiota > Verrucomicrobiia > Limisphaerales > UBA11358 > UBA11358. The sequence continues at coordinate 39,932 of PLAY01000176.1, forward strand.
ATTTGGATACGGCCAATCCGTATTGGATGCTGCCCGCTGCCTTCGTCAAGAATCGTAAGGAGCAACCCCGCCCGTTGCATCCTGAACTGGTGGTGGAACTGCAAAAGCTGAAAGCCGCCGGAAAACTCAAGCCGGAAGATTTGGTGTTTCCCGATGGTGTTCCGACGATGAAAGAAATTCGCAAGGATTTCAAGAAGGCAGAAATTCCGTTGAAGGATGAGCGTGGCCATGTGGTGGACTTCCATGCGCTGCGGACGACCTACATAACCCGCCTGCAACGCGCTGGCGTTTCGCCGCGTGAAGCGATGGAACTGGCGCGGCACAGTGACATGCGGCTGACGATGAAAACCTATACGGACGTGGCGCAGTTGCCTTTGGCGGCAACCGTTCGCGGATTGCCTTCGATTGGCGACTCACAAATAGACTCACAAACTTTAGTCGCCGACCGTCCTGCCGTGTCACCATCGGTCATCGGGTTGAAGGCCATCACGGTAGGTAAAACCATTGGAAACATTGACGCAAATCACAGCGCGTCATCCATTGTCACTTTCAGTCACGAAAGTGAAAATGGCGGAGAGAGGGGGATTCGAACCCCAAATCACCGCTTGGCTGTTCAGAGTGACAGAGTGCGACAACTGGTGTCAAGTTGCGACTTTCATCAATGTTTCCAACGGTTTTTCCTACTTTAATGGCCTTCAAGCCAATGACCGACGGTGACACGGATTGACCGCCTGCGACTAAAGTTTGTGAGTCTATGTGTGAGTCATCAAACGAGGGCAGTCCCCGGACGGTTGCCGCCAGAGGCAGTTGTGCCGCGTCCGTGTAGGTTTTCATCGTCAGGCGCATATCGCTGTGCCGCGCCAGTTCCATCGCTTCACGCGGTGAAACACCCGCCCGTTGCAGGCGCGTGATGTAGGTCATTCGCAGCGCATGGAAGTCCACCCGATGCCCGCGTTCGTCCACCAGCGAAATGCCTGCGGTCTTGAAATCCTCGCGGATCACTTTCATCGCCGGAACCCGTTCGGGAAATACCAAGGTTTCCGATGTCGCTTTCTCGGCAGATTTCATCGTCTGCAATTCCCTCACCAGTTCAGGATGCAGCGGACGCGGTTGTTCTTTGCGGCTCTTGCTCTTTGCCACTGGAACGGCATAAAACGGATTGGCCACGTCCAGATGCAAATCACCCCAACGCAACGCATTGATTTCACCGCGACGCAATCCGGTGTGCAGCGCGAGCAGATAAAGTGATTTGCGCTGTCCTGCCAACAATCGCCGGGCTTCATCGTCATTCAATGCTCGGCGATGGAAACTTTCTTTGCCGCGCACATCCACCTTGCTGACGAGTTCAAATGGATTGCCCGCGACACGGTTTTGTTTGCGGAGCCAGGAAAACAACGCCGACAACGCCGCCTGATATTCATTGATCGTTTTGGGGGATTTTTTTTGTTCAGTGCGCCAGCGCAGGAATGAATCCGCCGTGGCTTCACGAAGATTTTGCCATTTGCATTCCCGCATGAGCCGCCGCAGCCGCGTGTCCACATGCCGGACGTGATCGGTGGAACGTCCCAACGCCTTCAAATCGGCAACATAGCCGTCCACCAGCCGTTCCATTGGATTTTCAAACGTCTCGCGCTGCGCTGCTGGTGCCATCAAACCCACCGCCGTCCTTTCATAATCGCGGATGCTGTCCCGAAGTTTTTGTTCGGCGGTTTGTTTGTCCGCGCAGTTCAGCGAAATGTCCCGCGCCTTGGCGTCACCATTTAGTTTGAGCCGCGCCCGCCAAATCCGATTGAAAACCTGTTTGCCATTGCGCTGACGTTTAGGCCGATAAATGTAAGCAATCATATTTCTCCTTTCGATTAACTTGGTTGACTCAATCTTTGAAAATACGCTTTGACCTGGCTTTCCAACATTCCCACGGCGCGACCAATCCGCCGCAACGGGGGCAACTCGCCACTCTCTGCCCTCCGTCTCACTGTCCGCTTGCACACGCCGAAAATCTTCTCCAATTCCGGGAACCGGATCAAACGGTCATTAAATGAATGCTCGACTGGCATAAAACATCATTTCTCCTCCTTCAATTTCCAAGTCTTGTTTTCCTTGTCCCATTCCACTCCCTTTCGCAGCCGTCTCCGCAAAGCAGCGGCCTTTTCAGGGGAGGCCATTGCCGCCTTCAATTCGGTCAGCAGATAAAGCATATCCTGCTGTTTGTAGTCCTCGTAAATGGTGCTTCGTTCCTTTTGATATTTCACCTTCCGGTTGCCTTTTTCCTTCGGATCGTGTTCGGTAAATTCTCTGGCTTCCTTGGCTTCTTGCTCCGTTGGCTCATCCCCGCCGCCCGCTTGCAACAGACGTTCACTTTCCTTAAATAGACTCTCATCCGGGTCGTCCACAAAACCGACCCGGCGCTTGATTTCCTCTGCCCAGGCTTTGCATTCACTGACCGACACGACAATGAATGGACGTTCCTTGGCTCTGCGCTTTGCGCCGAACAATCGGGTTTCCTCGTGGGTGACGTAAAAGAAAAAGGCCGTCAATTTGCCTTCCTTGATGCGTTTATAGACGCTGGCGCGAGAGACGGGAACGAACAGGACGACGCTGCTGGTTGAAAGCCCCACGTCTCCTTTGTAAAATTCACCGAGTTTTTCCAGCCACTCGCCGCATTCCTTGAAAGTTCCCTCCCGGCGGTAGGCACGAGTGCCGGGCGTCGGCTCGCCAACCAGCGCGCGCAATTCTTTCGGCACTTCGATGAAAGGAAACTGAATAAACGGCATATTCCCTATCGTAGCATTATGGATACAGTTGTCAACCGAAAAACGGAAGATATTTTGTGAGATTTTGCCGGAACACCGGCAAGATGCAACGGCACGCTGATTTGAAAATAGCGCGGGTCATCCGCCGCGCCGGACAGCGACGCGATTTCCCCCTTGGCCAGCTTGGGCGCGAACCCCTGCAGACCGATGTCGGGAAAACCGACCGTCGCCACCGTGCCGCCCAGAGTCACCGCGCGACTGGCGGCAATGGGCAGCGGTGCAAACCGCCCATCCGCCTTCAACAAAGCCAGATCATTGGCCGCATCACTGCGGGGGACTTTTGAAAAGAATGGGAAGCCTATTACGATTGAAAGCACGGACGTAAAGCGTGCCGAAAACTGGAAAATCAAAGAGCGATTCAGCTTTGATTTGGTGCTAACAGAGTGGCGGCGCAACAATAGCAGCATTTTCGGGTTTCGCGCCGGCGCGATTAAAAAGTGAAATGCTACGATTTGCGAAGTTTACTGTCCCATAGCGCGATAGAAGAGGCTGGGCGCGGACAGATTGCTGACCGTGAAGCTCCAATTCCCGTTGGTGTCCGCAAGGTTGGTCAGGACGGATTGCCAGTTCACTGGCGGCGTCAGGTTCGTGGCTGATTGCAGAATATAGGGATAATTCGGCGTGCCGGCAAACTGCAAGGTCAACTGATTTCCGATCACCGCGTTGGCAAAGAAATTTTGCGGCGGCAGAAAAACTGTGAGCGTGGCCACGGCGCTGGTGACGCTGCCAAAGCTGTTCGTTACCACCACAAAATAATTGGCCGCGTTGCCATTCGTAATTGACAGCAACATGAGCGTGGCGTTGGTTTGTCCTGGCAAGCTGATGGCGCATGGGGCGGCAATTTGGATGGTGGGCGGAGTGGTGTAGCCTGAACCGGCATTGGTCATGGTGATTGCCGACACCATTTCATTGCTCACTGTGGCGTAACCGCCCGCGCCGCTGCCGCTGCCGCCGAGGATTTGCACGTTGGGCGCGGCCAAATAACCCGCGCCGCCGCTTGTCACATTAGCCCCCAGCACAAAGCCATTGATGACCACCGGCACGGCGGTGGCGTTGCTCTGCGTGCCAGAAACCATCCACCATTGATAAACCAGATTAGTCGTTCCGCTGGCGCTGACGATAAACGTGCCGTTGCTGCCTTTCACCACGTTCAAGCTTTGCGGTTGTTGCACGATGCTGGGAGCAGTCAGAACGGTCAAGGTAGCGACGCTGCTGGTAACGCTGCCGGAAGCGGCGGATACCACCACAAAATAATTTCCCGCATTGCCGGTGGTAATGTTAGTCAAATTCAGCGAGGCGTTTGTCTGCCAAGATAACGGGCTGTTGCTGAAATACCATTGATAACCCAAAGAAGTCTGTGCAGTGGCGGCAACGCTAAACGTGGCGTTGTTGAATTGAGTCACTGACTGGCTTTGCGGCTGTTGCGTGATGTTCGGCAAAAGACTCAGCGTAGCGATGCTGCTGGTGACGCTACCGCCATAATTCGTCACGATTACGAAGTAAGCCCCGACGTTTGTCACCCCCGCATTGACAAGGCTCAAGTTGGTCGCGGTCTGACCGCTGATGGCGTTTGAATTGAAATACCATTGATAGCCCAGCGGCGGAGTGCCGCCTACTACAACCGAAAAACTAGCCTGGCTGCCCGGCGCTACCGTGGTGTTTTGCGGCTGCTGCACAAGGAATGGCAACTCCGTCAGTTGCACGACGCTGCTGGTGACGCTGCCGCTGGTGCTGGCCACCACCACAAAATAGCTTCCCGCCTGCGCGTCGCCAACTGGCGAAACCACCAGATTCGTTCCCGTTGCCCCGCCTATGGGATTTCCGTTGAAATACCATTGATAGCTCAAGAGATCGCTGTCGGCAGCCACAACTGAAAAGACAGCCGCATCTCCGGCTTGAACCGCCGTGCCTTGCGGTTGCTGGATGATGGCAGGCACCATGACCAGCGAAGCTGGACTGCTGGTGACGCTGATGTAGATATTTGTAATAACCACAAAATAGTTTCCGACATTGTTGGCGTTAATGCCTTTTAGATTTAGCGTGGCGTTGGTTTGACCGATCAGCAATCCATTCGGCGGGTCAATTTGCAACGTGGGAACATCCGTGTAGTCGTTTCCGGTATTGGTCACAACAATGTCCATGACCACGCCGTTGCTGACCTCGGCATAACCGCCCGCTCCACTGCCGCCGCCGCCGATGAATTGCACTTGCGGAATAGTGGTGTAGCCGGAACCGCCATTGGTGACCACCGCGCCATAGATAAATGGTCTGTAAACTTGAGCATAACCACCGGCCGGTGATTGCATGTTGGTATTGCTGAAATACCATTGATAGCTCATGGGAGTTGCGCCAATGGTTGAGACGCTAAAGCTGGCATTATTGGAAAAACTGACCGTCTGGCATTGTGGCGGCTGGGTGATGGACAACAGCACAACTGTGAGCGTGACCACGCTGCTAGTGACGCTGCCACCGCTTCCAGTGATAATGACTTGATAATAATTGCCGCTGTCGCCCAATGTAACATTGCTCAAGGTCAGGGCAGGAACAGGCGAAACATTGCTCCACACCTTGCGGATGCGATTATTGCCGTTGTCCGCAATTAAAATGTTGCCCGCGCTGTCTATCGTCACGCCGGTAGGCGAATACAATTCTGCACTGGTGGCTGCGCCACCATCGCCCGAATAACCGCCAGTTCCATTGCCCGCCACCGTCGTGATGATGCCATTCGTCCCAACCTTGAGGATGCGGTTACTATCATCCGCGATGAACAGGTTGCCAGAACTGTCCACCGAAACACCATCAGAAGCATACAATTCAGCATTGGTCGCCGCGCCGCCATCGCCTGAATAGCCATTTATTCCATTTCCGACCACTGTGGTGATGACGCCATTCGTCCCAACCTTGCGGATGCGGTTACTTTCATCCGC
>PLAY01000176.1:45682-112754 GCA_003134375.1 Limisphaerales bacterium
AACAGGTTGCCAGAACTGTCCACTGCCACGCAGGAAGGATAAGACAATCCACGTATCACCGTCGTGATGATGCCGTTTGTCCACAACTTGCGGATGCAGAAGTTGTCATAATCTGCGATCAACAGGTTGCCAGTGCTGTCCAATGCAATACCAGCAGGACGCCCCAATTCAGCATTGGTCGCCGCGCCGCCATCGCCTGAATAGTTGTTCGTTCCATTTCCGGCCACTGTGGTGATGATGGGGTTGGCGGAAGGCAAAATAGAGCCATTGCATAACCATTGGTAGTAGAATGGCCCGGTGCCGGAAACCGAGACATTAAACGTCACCGTGCCGCCCACAACCACCGCTTGATTCGTCGGCTGCTGCGTAATGACCGGCTGCGCCTTCGCTGCAAACCCCGCGAGCACCAACGCACACAGCAGGCAAAACTGCATCAGATTGCGTTTTGATTTCATATTACCAGCAATTACACGTCGTCCCTGCCCACAAAATCGAAGGAAGACTAAAAAGAAAGAATGCTATCCAAACAAATGTGATAATTATTGGGACTAAAAGCGCCACAAATGTTATATCCATATATGGGCAACTAAAAATGCAATGTTGAGGATAACGGAACCCAATCTTTGGATAAATCTTCCGAAATTCAGGTTTAAGGCGGTTTACATACCAGTGGCTAGCTTTCTGGACGTAGAACCAAATAATACCCAGAAATATTGCTACGGATGAAAAAATTAATGGATGTTTGATCGTGTCCGAGGTAGAGAGCACAAAAAGTCCCGCATGTAATGTTGCGAAGCCGGAAAAACGTGTCCAATAAAACCCTTGCTCAAGAGTGATCTCTTCATTGAGGATTTTGAATCTGTCAGAAAGTGAAAGAGTTTCAGGTGTTTCAGGTGTGATATGAGGAGGTTGGCTTTCAGTGGACATAATATGGTCTGTCGTTAAAATCGCGGTTAATCTTTATCTCACAATTAAAATACCGACGTCATTCGCTCCGTTAACCAACGGGGACAGCAGAGCGCCATCGGCGCGTCATCTTTGTAGCACAAACCAAAACAAAATCCAGCCCCGTCCGGGGCGGCATATTCCGACCCCATTCCCGACGATGTCGCTCCTGACGGAGCTTTGTCCGTTTGTGTCTGGCGCGCTACAAATATGCCAGCCCTGACGGGCTTGGAAAAATCCGTGTTCCATCTATGTTTCATCTGTGGCTTAAAAATTCAAACACCCTTTGCCCCAATCGTCTATCAAAAATGATTTTGGCGGCGGCATTTACTTCGCCCGGCGCGGCCGATGCAAGACGACTATACGATCATTTCAGAAAATCATTCAACGCTTTTTCTAGCTTTTGAAATGTTTCCTCCAATCGCAGCACCAGCGGAGACATTTTTTGCCAGTCCAAGTCAAAGGAATAGGCGTTGCGGAACACATGACGGAATCGCAGGTATTCATTCAACGAGTCGTGAAGTTCTTCCGACAGCAACGCCGGGCGGTGCGCCGTCGGCGATTTCATCCGCAGCAAAAGTTCACGGTGCCATGAATCGCCACGCACCGGTGCGCCGTCCAACTCCACTGCCACGCGCTTGAAAATATTTTCCACGCCGGTGTAAAATGAATGGAGCAAGGCTGCCAGCGCCGACAGTTCGATTTCAGTCGGGGCCGCAGTGCGGCATTTGGCGAGAAGTCCGTGAATGCCAGACAGCAAACGCTGCAATTGTTCGCGTTCCGTGGCCTGTTGCTTGCGGAATTTATCCCACGCGGACGAGTTCATTCTCCGTGCGTAGGTAGCGGGTGAACGGCGTGCTGCGATCCAGGTCAATCAAATCCACCGAACGGCCAATCAAATCACTGACCCGCGCGCCCATGCGATAGAAAACCGACGGCGGCAGGCCGGAAACCGCCAAATCGAGATCGGAAGCGGCATCACCCGTCCCATGTGCAGCAGAACCGAAGACATAAATCTCCCGTGCGCCAGCAGTTTTGAGTTCGGCGGCGGCGCGCTTGATTAAAATGTCTGTCTCGGTGTTCACGGCTATATTGATTCTGCGTCTTTTGAGCCTGAAAGTCAAAAGTTTAAGAAATGTGCCTTCAATTCCAAATGATTGAACAGGCGTGAAAATTCTGTCGTGCGCAAATCCTAAAAGCAAAACTCCCGGAGCCGGGCGGCGGGTGCAATGTGGAGCGCAGCCGGATGAGGCGAGCAATACATTGACGCGACGACCGGCGACATATAATCAAATTTTGGATTCGCGCACACGGCAACCAGCGAATGCGTTGATTAGAGTTGATGTAAAAATTCTCGAACATCGGCTCAATGCAAATATCTCGCGTTCGTCTTGCCATTATCTGCGGGCAATTTGTCGAAGACACCATCCCCTAACGAAATCGTTGCGGAGACACCGGGGCAAAACCGGGGCAGCAAATAGCGACAAAAAGCGGCAACGAACTTGTCGCAATATGACGCCTTTTGTCGCTGGTAATTTGCCGCTAGTTGTCGCCTTTTGCCGCCGGCAGTCATGCACATAGCAGTTGCGCCGGAAGGAACCGGCTCAAAATCCGTCAGACATCTTCCCTTAGCACAGCTTGAGGCCACGACCGCAACCGCAAATGTTGCGCTAAATTTGCGCAACTGTTGCGTAAAAAGTTCAACGCAATTAAACACCATTCAACACGGTTCAACATCAGCCGTTCATGCCGCTGAAATCGTCCAGCCAAGTCACACCCAGGACATACGCAAGGGAGCGGCGAAAAATGGAAATTAGTCAAGGCACGCGTTACCCCTTATTTTAACAAGGTTTTTGCGGCTCGCCAAAATCTCGCCGAGTGCTGCGCGAAATGCTTCGCCTGATGCTAACCGTCCGTTGACACCCTGTTGCCAACCGTGTTGCTTCGGATGGTGCCTCGCGTGATTACCACCCTGTTGCTAACCGCGTTGCCTCGCCGTTGCCAACCCTATTGCGAAGCCGGTGCAACCGTGCTGCTAACCGTGCTGCTAACCCAAAAAAACTTGCTTCTAGGGTGGCGTTACTGGCTTGTCGGGGCGGCGTCCGAACCTTTGCGACTGCGTGTGGCTGGCGGTCGTCGCTGGCCTGCTTATTAGGCGCTCTGGCTGCCGCGCCGGGCAGCGTGGCGATGCTGGCACATCGCCGGATGTCTTTCCGTGCTGTGTTAGCTCGCTGGCGGTTTCGATTTCAGGCTGGCCTCGAATTCTTCCCGTTCGCTTGGAGTCATCATTTTCACGTTGGCGATGTGCGGTCCGCGTGAACGGTATGGAGAATCTTCTTTTGGCAGCGGCGGGACATTGCCCGCCGAAGCCGTGGTCGGCGCTGGCGTGGCCGGCGTGGGTTTTGCGGCCACGACTGGCACACTTTGAGGCGTGGCCGGGATAGTTGCGGCTGGCGTGGTTCTCGTCCGTTTGCGCCGCTTGCGTTTTTTGCCGCCTTCCAGGACGATGCGTCCGTATTCGGCCACACGCGCCCGGCTGGTCTTTACTCCATTTTGTATCAGCAAATCAGCAATGGCAGCGTAGGACGCATTTTTGCCGCGCAATTCTACGATTGAATCATGGAACGGCTTCAAATTGTTGAATGGAATGCGACTTGGATCGGGTTGATATTCCCGAATTGCTTTGCGCAGCAATTCCAGATTGGGCGTTGTCGGTGATGTGGGTGAGGTGTTCATAATTTTAGAACGGGATGGTTGAAAACATGACGGCGGGATTCTGACGAGTCATCTTGCGAGATGTTTCGCGGCTGTTGCGCGGCCAAGTTGCGAGTTGTCTCGCAAGCTTCAGGCGCGAACATTGCGCGGCCAAGTCCGGCGCAAGGCGAGCCGTCTTGCGAGTTGTCTTGACAGACGTTCGGCGGCATTGCTGCCGCCACTGTCCGGCCATTGCCGGGAAGTTGCGCGGACATGACGCGAGATATTTCGCCGGATTTCTTGCCGGATGTTTCGCGCCCATCGCGCGACCGTCTCGCGGGACTCCGCGCAATTTTCGGCGAGCTATTGGCGAGCCGTAAAATCCTTGTCGAGACAAGGGGTAAGGCTTCCACCCTATCAAAGCGGTAGCACAAAACCGTGCGACTGCACCGTGACTTGAAAATTGCTGCATCACGTTTGACACGCTTCGTGCGTATGACTATGCAAATTGATGGTGCAATTTGTGACGTGAAATTTAACGTGCAGGTGTTCTCATTTTTGCGAGCGTGTCGGTCATGGTCTGTTTGCCGGGAATGAAATGTGTTCATGGTTCGTCCATTGTTTCGTCGTCACCGTTCCACGTCTGGTCAACCTCGATGCCGATGATTGGCGGCGGGGATTGCATCGGCGGTTGCATCGTGAAAATGATTGCGGGAACGACCGTGACGGAGTTTCCTTTCATCCGTTTCCGCAAGCCGCCGCTGAATATCCAGCCGATGGCCAGCAGTGCCAGCCAGACAAACACCAGGTAGAGATAAACGCCGTCGTTTTCAATCAGGCTGTCCAGCATGTTGAAAATGGGATTGAGCAATTCAGCGGGATTTAAGTTCATGGTTGGTTCTCCGTTTTAAGTTTGTCAGTCTCACGCCCAAATCGCAGCCGTGCCGGTTGCCAGCGTTGCCAGCACGTTTTTCCAAAGCGGCAATCTTCCGAATGCCGTCCGCCCAAATCCCCGGCCTGCAAGCGCGTTAAATTCGATTTCGCCGCGCTGATGTGCCATGTAAGGTTGAAATTCATGGTGGGAAGCTCGTTGAAAAAATCACTCCGCCGTCTTGATGATGGCGAGGATTGCGGCCTTGAGTGGGGCCGGAAGTTTTTCCCAAGCGGTGACTACTTGTGCCAGTTCGGGGCTTAACGGGACTGAAGTTTGTGAGTCCCTTTGTGAGTCACCGTCAGAATTCCCCTGTAAAATATGGCGGAGAGAGGGGGATTCGAACCCCCGATACGACTCCGCACTGCATATTTAACTATTTCCAAGCAATTCGGCACACAAAGACACTCTTGACACAGGCGAATGTTGCCACTATTGTTGCCACTAGAATTATACGAAAGGCACAATATGGCATCACTCCGCAAAAAAGACCGCTCACCGTTCTGGTTCGCCTGCTACACCCTGCCCGATGGCCGTCGCACGCAACGCTCCACCGGCACACCCGACAAGCGCAAGGCTTTGTGCCTCGCCCTCAAATACGAGGATGCCGCCCGCGAAGCTGTTTCTGGCCGCTTCATCGAATCGCGGGCGCGGAGAGTTATCGCAGACATTTACGCGCTTGCCAACACCGAAGTGCTTCCCAATTCGTCCACCGACGCATTTTTGAAAACATGGCTTAACCGCAAATCGCTGGAGGCCGATGACGCCACCCACCAACGCTACACCGGCGTCATAACCCAATTCCTCGAACACATCGGGCACAAGGCCAACGCCGACATCAAGAAAATCACGCCGACGGATGTTGCCGGTTTCCGCGACGCCGCTGCGCAGCGTCTTGCCGTCAGTTCGGCCAATTTGATGCTGAAAATTCTCCGCTCTGCTTTTGCCGCCGCCCGCCGCGAAGGATTGATGGACGACAACCCCGCCGAGCGCGTAACCATCCTGAAGCAACGGAAAAACTTTGAACGCCGCCCGTTCACGCTGCCCGAATTGAAACAACTCATGGAACTGGCGGATAAAGAATGGCGCGGAATGATTCTTTTTGGCCTTTACACCGGCCAGCGGCTGGGCGACATCGCCACGCTCACACGGACGAACCTTGATCTCACCAAGAAAGAAATCCGCCTGACCACCGGCAAGACCGGCAGACGGCAGCTTCTGCCGCTCTCCGCGCCGTTGCTTGACTACGTTAAAAAATTGCCCGCCAATGATGCGCCCGACGCACCGCTTTTTCCAAACGCGCACGCCACAGTGCAACGGCAAGGCCGCGCGGGAAACTTGAGCAACCAGTTTCATAAACTGCTTGTCACCGCCGGGCTTGCCGAGAAGCGCAGTCACCATAGCACCGGCAAAGGCCGCGACGCTTCGCGAGAACAAAATGAAATCAGCTTTCACTCATTGCGGCACACGGCCACCACCCTGCTCAAGGCTGCCGGGGTATCGGACGCCATAACGCGGGAGTTCATCGGCCACGACTCGCCCACTGTGTCCAAACAATACACGCATATTCCCACCGACACCTTGCGGCAGGCCGCGAACAAGTTGCCAAACATTCTCAAATGAATGGCAAGGGCAGTTTCCGCCGTGACCAACGCGCTTTCATGCTACACATCACCGGCTGATGGTCGGCCCTGTTTCCCTCACGACCACGCCGGTTCTGTTCCGCAGAAAGCGCGCTCGTCACGAGCGGCATCCGTTTCAGCCGAATTATCGGCGTGCTTCCGCCTGTGGATCGGCGACGGTCGTTGCGCTCCGGCTCCGTTCCTGCGTCTCTGCGCCTGCGCTCCACTTTCCCGTTCGCCGAACCGCAGGCCGAAGCAAAATTGAAGCATTGTCACCAGTAAATCCATGCAATCACTTTGTTGACTTTTCATTTGGCGGCGCAATGGGTATTCATGTCGGGCTATGGCGTTAATCCAATGCCGGGAATGTGGACAATCCGTCAGCACCGAAGCCGTGGCCTGCCCTCATTGTGGCGCGCCACAGCAACGTCCCGTGCCGCCGTTGTTGCCTGTTCAGCCACAGGAACAGAAAATTTATTCCGACAATGTTGTGGCAGTCACCACAACACGGGTAATCATTGGAGGGGCAACCTATGCGCTGCGGAACATTACATCTGTCAAAATGACATACACGCCGCCGCAACTTGGCTGCGCGATGCTCGTTCTCCTCGGTGGCCTTTTCCTTCTGCTGCTCATCATAATTCCTTTCAACGAAAATAATTACCACCCGATTGTTGGCTGCATCTTGGGTGGAAGCATCATGCTCGGCAGCATTGTCTGGATGAGTCGTATCAAAACTCAATACCATGTTAATCTGTCGAGCGCGGCTGGCGAAGTCCATGCGCTCACTTCCAAAAACAAGGCTTACATTGAAAAGATTGTGGTGAGCATCAATGACGCCATTGTAAAATATAAATAGAGTTGAAGGCAGAGGTGAAGTTTGTCATGCTGGCGCGCGTCAGAAGCAACGTGGGAATTTTATGATTTCAAACGAACGCCCCTCGCCTTTCCACCGGCAACCGTATCATCAGCACTATGCACCGCAGCCACCGCGTCCATTCGTTCAGGAAGACGCCCTGAAAGTTGCCGAGGTGCAAATTGAGCGCAAGTGGTTTGTCCTGGCACTGAAAGAAAATCCACGCGGAAGATTTCTGCGCATCACCGAAGAAGTTGGTGTCAAACGTAACGCCATCATTATTCCCTCGACCGGTCTTGTCGAATTCAAGCAAATGCTGGATAAGATGGAGGAGGCAGCCAATGAAATACCGGTGAAACGCGATTTGCCGTCGCAAGACAAAGGCAAATCACACTTGGATACCGTATAGAACTGGCACACTTCATTTAACAGGTTCGGGAGCGACTGACGGACATAGCCGCAGGAAGACCTGCTTACCACATTGCCCACTGCTCAAATCGTCGCGCCAGAAAACCCTGTCACCCTCAATAGCTTCAATCTCACGGATGAACAAGCCATTGCGATGCAAATAACGCTCCCCCACTTTAAGGTTGCTTCCTTTAAGGTGCGAAGGCACTGGCTCGGCTGAATTCATGCACCGTCAATTAGGGGGTTAAGCCTCATAATGTCAACCATCTGTTGTTCACCATTTCAAATTACGAGACAACCTTTTTTCTCTGCTACACCAATAACCGCGCGTGTGCCGGAATTAAATTCCAAAAAATCTTTCTCGATACCGTCGCTAAAAATGACTCCGTGTTCGGCCATTTGGGAAACCAGCACTAAAGATTGGCCGGATGTCACGCGGCCAAAAACAAGGTTGGCGGCGGTCGTGCGTGTCGGAAAAGGTTCTCGAACCGTGAAACGCAAAAAATCTGCATCCCAATCAAATTCACTATGAACCGTCAGGCGCATTTTTGGCGGTGTCGAAGTCTTCGATTGTTTTGCCCGGTCTCTGATGTTCAGTTCGTCCTGCATCTCACGAGCGCGTTTAGTGCCGGCAGCCTGCATGATTCCTGCCGCACCCGTAAGCAAACTTTTGAGCCAGCCCGTTGAACCTAGGCCGGTTGAAACAATGACGCCGCTGGAAGATTGAGCTTCGGTTTGCTTATCGAGGGTGATGGTGTAGCGCGCGGAAATGTGTGAACGAGGCCCGACGAACAAATCGTTCACGGCATAAAGAATCTGGCCGTTATTTAATTCGGCCTTGGCCATTGTGACGAATTTAATCGGACGAGCATGACGGAACACTTCAGGAATAATCTTTTCAAGATCGTTCGTCTTGAACGGAAGCAGTTGTCCGTCCCACCGCGCGGGGTCGGGATTCACACCCAAGACCGGTTGGCCGTTGAGGTATTTCAAGGTGTTGGCGACCAGTCCGTCCTGGCCCAACACAACAACGGTATCATCCGGTGCGAACAAAAAATTTGGCAGAAGCGCGCGGTCCAGCTTTTGCACGCGCCCAAAAGTTTCCAGTGTCGCGCTGACACTGGCTATCGCCGCCTGATAATTTTCATCTTCCCGCTGGTAGTCGGAAAAATCCGCGCCAAGATGTTCGACGTAGAAACGCGCTTGGCTGGCGGTGTTGAAACGCGCAATCAGTTCGGCAAGTCGTGTCGGTCGCGTAACAAGGACGATCTTGTTTTCGGTGAGCCGCGTCATTGCTTTTTCTGCATCAGTTCCCGCAATAAATCTGGCGAAATGTTCAACTGGCCGATTTTATCCGCTCTACCGGCCAATTCCTGAAATGCCACGGCAATGAGTTGTTCGGGCTTCATGCCCACGCTGGCCAATGCCTGCAAGGTGCGGGAGTCCACTTTGGCCAATGCCTCCATTGCTGTTTGGATGCCGTAAGCGCGGGCATCGGCTTCAGCTTTGGAGTTTTGCGTGGCAAGCGCCACAAGCTCTTTGCGTTTGTCTTCCAAAACAACCTTCGCCGCCATGCCAGCTTGTTCAAGTTGATGTTGCTTTTCCTGCACGGCACGCTCGGCATCCATCTGTGTTTCGCGAATTTGCCGCTTTTTATTTTCCACGGCAATTTCCGTGTTCAATTCATTTTCCTTGATTGCCCGTTCCTGTTCCACCGCCGAATTGCGGCGAGCATAAATTGCTCCGTCAGCTTCTTTAAGCAACTGCTCACGCGCCGCCGCTTCCAACGCGCGGGCGGTTTCGGGTGTTGGTTTAATAGCCAGAATGTTCAGGCCGAGGATTTCCAGTCCGAGTTGTGAAATCTCTGCCGATGCAACGAGGTTCTTATGCACCGTTTGCACCAATGAGTCTGAAGCACGGACGGCTTCCTTGAGGGGAAGTTTTTGCAGTTCGGCCCGCGCCAGCACGTTGACGACGTTGATTACCCGTTGCGGCAGTTTCTGCGGATCATCTGAAACGTGCTTCTGGCCACGCGCATCAAGCGTGAAGTTCATGAGGGCTGCCAATTTCTTGGCATCCGCCACCCGATAAGTCACCTGGCCTTGAATCGAGACGGTTTGAAAATCAGACGTAACCTCTTGGAAAATAAACGGAGCCTCGGCGCTCGCCACCGGCACGGCGACCAGCGACGTGGTGGGGGCATAATAGAAAAAGGCCAGCCCCACACCTTCGCGGATAACCCGCCCCTTGGAGTATTGCAGCAGGTAGATGTTGGGTTGAGCCTTGATGAATTTGATGCCGATCATGGTAGTTCCTTTTTAGTTTGAATTTTTAATATGGGGGAAGCAATCGCCGAAAGCCGTGTAGCAGCACCACGGCCAGAAATACGAGGTTCCGAAAAACGAGTCCGGGCCAAAAATAATGAATTGAGCCAACGGGATTTTGTTGTGAGGTTTGCCGTTCAAGCCGCGCGGCCAAATCGCGCATTAAAGATATTGAGCGCGGCCATTCCAAAATACCATTCCGCCATTCATTCGGAATGCCGTCTTCTCCAGTGCTGGCACCGGCCAATGCGCCGACAATGGCGCCCACGGTGTCCGTGTCTCCGCCGCAATCCAGTGTTTGCGTGAGTGCCATTTTGAAGTCACCAGAATGCCGTAACCAGCCGTAGAGCGCAACTGGAACAGTGTGAAAGGCGTAGCCGCTCACACCACGTTCGAGTCCCAATGAACGACAAAAATCAGGAAGGCTCTCGTTTGCTGCATAAGCGTCTGACAGACGGCGGCACAGGTTTAACCATTCTTGATTTTGTCTGCAATCAGGCAGGCGTAGGAGAAATTCTTCCACCTTGCTGCCGCCATTAACCGCCCAAGCCGACGCTTCAGCAACTGCCAACGCCGCAATCTCCGCTCTTGGGTCGGTATGTGTGATGCGTGTGGCTGCGACGACAAATTCGCGTCTTTGCTTTGAGTCATTCGCAAAAAATGCTCCGATGATTGCGCTACGCATTGCCGGGCCATTGCCCGCCGAATAAATTCCGCTTCGACTTGGAGGAAACCCCATCCAGAGTTTCAGTATTGCCCGCGCAGTTGCGAGGCCAACGCCAGCCGGCAATCCCACCAACCAGCATTTTAATTTCCATGCAAGGCATCGCTGAAAACGGTCTGCGTCGAATGGTTCCGTCAGCAATGCTTGTGCGACCATGAAAGTATGTTCGGTATCATCGCTGCACATTCCACGACCAAAAATAAATCGCTGCTTCCATTCCCCATGCCAACGGCGGCGAATTCGATCCGGGCGCAACCCTTCGGAGGGTAGCCCCAATGAGTCCCCCACCGCACTTCCGATAAGGACGCCAGCCAAGCGCGTGTGATAATTAACATTCGCGGTCATTTTTTGACGCTGTGAGGTAAATTGGGAACGGTAGGCTTCATGGCGGCGTTTGGTTGCATTCGGGAAACGGGAGTGGCTCGCAAGCTGTTCGCCAGTCTTCAGGAATGGATTCACTGCCAGCATCACAAGCCGCCACAATTCCGCCGACAATTGCCGCGTTGGTGTCGCAATCGCCACCCGCAGAAATTGCACGGCTTATCGCTTCAATGAAATTGTTGAGATTTTGAGCGGCGCACCAAATGGCGAAAGGCACGGTATCGGGCGCAGTGACAAGCGAACCATTTCCAAGGGATTTGGCCACAACCTCAATCGGAAGTTCTGGACTTGTTTGCGAAGCAAGAAGGAGACCCCGACGCACCTGGCTTTGCGGTGTGAAACGCAAAACTTCTTCAAATAAACGTCGGGTGCGTTCGTTTTCTGGTGCGTTGCGTAGCTGCCATGCCATAGCGGCAGCTATTGCAACAGCAATGGCACCGGCCACCCCTTCAGGATGCGTATGCGTAACCAGCGACGAGGCTCGCGCCTCTTCCACTATACGTTCCAATTCATCCGCAAAATACGCTCCAAGCGGGGCGACGCGCATGGCGCTTCCGTTGCCCATGCTGCCCTGACCGCCAAAAGCTGAAGCAGCCGTATCGCGCCAATTGGCACCGGCAATGATTTCCCGCATCTGAATGCGAGTCATGCTTCCGTAGCCACGGTCGGGCTGTCGGTCAAAGTGCCAGGTGAATCGGCGCGCAAGTGCGTCTTGATGGACGTAGCCGTATAACTTGAGCACATCCACAACTGAAATTGCCATTTCGGTGTCGTCTGTATGAAACCAAGGACCGGCTGGCAGGCCAGTGCGTATAATGTGCGGTGCTTCTGCATGACGATAAGCCAGCATTTCGCCAAGAGCGTCCCCAATCGCCAATCCTTTGAGGGAGTCGAAAACACGCTTGAGCCGTATGATATGGTCGTCTGGTTTTCTAAAAACGACTTCATCTTTTGTCATTGCGAGCAGTTCACGAGCTTTGGGAAGCCAGAGTTTGGGAATCCAATCATCACCAATTGGCCCAACACGATCCACACGCCATCCAGCAAAGCGGAGTTCATTGTGCATTGACCATGCGCGATCAGCGTTCGACGAGTGAATAATCACCGGGCATAGTGGCAAATAGCCAGCAAGGTGATTTGCAACTTCAAGCCCCGTGCCCGGATCACCTGCCACCCCTGGTTGAGGGTTTAAGTCATGGTCGAGCGAAATCAGGGCGGCATTTTCCAAATAATTTTCGCACTCCGCCAGCATGGTTGGCGCATCCTGCCAAAGTTGGATATTCCAGTTTTCGCCGAGGTTTGTGGCGACCGCGCGAAATGCAGCAACACGCTCTAGGTTGTCTTCAAGAAGAAGCAGCGTTTTCATGTTTTAAGAAACTGCTTCACCGCATTGGTGCGCCGATGATGTCGGACAGGAACAAATTGTTTGTTGATGCGTTGTGGATTCGAGCCAACAGCATCGGCGAAGCATACTGAACCGATTGGTTTTTCATAGGCTAGAAATAACTGCTCACAAATACGGAGCAAATGTGCAGGGCAATTGGCAAAATTAGATGAAATCCGTTTTACGCCTCATTTTTAATTGAGTGCCGCCTTCGTCTGCGAATCGCCGGGCTTGTTTTCCGTCACCACAATTTCCCGAATCTTCGGCTGATTCTCAGCAATGAGCGGCTGATATTTCGCCGGCAACGCCATGACGAATGACAGTTCCATCACTTGCATGGCTACTTCAATTCGCCGCAGCGCGTGACCGGAAATCAAAATCTCGTGCGTGGCAAAGACCAAACGCAATTTTTGTTCCTTGTCCTCACTGGCGAGTTCGGCAAACGCGAATTGATCAAACGGCAGCAGCACCGATTTCGTCGCGGAAATCTCGACCCGCAGACAGCGGGCTTGCGGGTTAGTGGTGAAACATTCGGGTGATTTGGTGCTCATGTTTTTGTCCTGGTTGAGGGTGACGACGGGATTGTTTTAACCGGCAAAACGTATCGGCGGCGTGCTGGCCGAACCGCAGGAGATAGTCATGCAGCCGGTCCCAAAGCTGGTTGCCATTGCGCGGGCGCAAGCCACCGGCAAATTCCAGCGCCAGCGGCCTGTGACCGGAGCGAATGAGATTTTCACGCAATTGAATTTTGTCCGGGGTGAAAATGCGGACGCCGCGCCGACCGCGCGAAATGGTGACATACCATTGTTGGGCGTTGGTGGCAGGCTTGACGGTGGAATCGGAAAAAAGAACGTAATCCACCGTTTTGCCCTGTGAACCGTAGGACGTGACGGCATAGCCGGGAAGAAATTCACGAAAACTTTTGTCCAACACCCGGCCATCGGCAAGCTCAATTCCCCCGTCGGCACGGACGGACTTCACCGCGACCAACTCGCCATTGGTGACACGCGCGCCGGAGGCCAGCTTGCGATTGGCCTTGAGGTGCAGTTTGTCGCCTTGCGCGACGGGGATTTCACGCGGCAAGCAGACGGTAATTTTGTTCAGCACTTTGTTTGAAACCGTGACGCACTTGCCGTCAATCTCGACAAGAACGCTCGCTTTGCGGATGCCCACCAACTTTCCACGCATCCCCGGCCCGGCTTGGCGCACCTTCTGATTGAACACAATCACCGCATCTGGTGGATAAAATCGTTTGTCGCGTTTTTGTGCATCGGTCAAATCCATTTTGTCCAATGCTTGAATCGTCACATCGTTTGCGCCAAGCAGCCCTTTTGATTTAAGCGCATCGCGCACCTTTGAATTGACCCGATGCACTTCCGCCCATGTCTGCGAGACCACGACGGCGGAAGCAGTTTGCTCCGCCAGCCGGACATATTCATCGGCCAGTTTGTCCGCCTGTTCACCCAGGCCGCAGGAAACGACCGCGCCCATTTTGTCGAGGCGGTCAAACGATTCAGCGAGCTTGCCCGCTGCCGCCACTTCGACGGCCTTGCGGTATTGCTTGATCTCCGAGCGTTCCTTTTGGTCACGCCCACGCGCCGGGTCTTGCCGTCGAATCGTGTGAAGCTGGACCGGCTTGACACCGGAATGCCGTTCAATGGCCAGCAGTGCATCGGACGCCTCGACCGCTCCATGCTGGCGCGTGTCGCCCGACAGAATCACCCGCGCCTTTCGCTCCCGCGCCAGCCGCAGCAATTCAAGCATCTGGCGACCGCCAATCTGTCCGGCCTCGTCCACGACGACCACGGCACCCTCAACCAGTTCACGCTTGAGCAGAAAATTTGTCACTGTCGTCGGCGATGGAAAACCGTCTGTCTCCATCACCACGACTTGCTGGCGTTGTGGCGCGAGGACGGCCAAGCTTTTGCCGGATTGCCGGACTTGCTCGACCAGCTCGCGCAGGACGAAACTTTTTCCAGTGCCAGCGCCGCCACGAAATAGTGAAATGGCGTGGGTGGAACAGAGCAGCGCGTCCAAAGCTAGACGCTGTTCAGCATCCAATTTTGGATTTGCCGTGAATGAATTTTCCACCAGTGGCCGACAATTTCCAACGCCGTCTTTGACGGTCTGAACGATTTCCATTTCCCGCAACAAGACTTCGCGCGTGGTTACTTCGCTCGGCCGTTCAGGATTGCGAATGTAATCACGCTGGCGCGTGAACTCTTTGAGTTCAGTGACGGAAAGATTCTCGCCGCGCCCCCGTTCCAGTGCGTGCTGCCACAACTGGCATTCCAGCACGACCGAGTTGCGGTCAAACAGATGATCCTCGGCCCACTGGACTGCCTCCCCCACATTCACTCGGTTGCTCGTGACTTTCTCTGGCTGTTTCTGAAGCTGACGCAAGGCGGCGCGTTCGGTTTCACTCAACTGCCCATTCCACAACGCCCGTTGTTCGTCCCGGCTTAATTCCTTTTGCTTCCGCGCCCGCTCCGCTGTCGCCAGCAACCGGCGCATCGCCATCATGTCACCGCCCGCGCATTCGGGTTTTTCAGCCAGCAGTTTTTTAATGGCCTCATCAATCTGGATGCGCCGTTTGGAAAATCGTTCGCAAATTTCATCCGAAATGCCCTCGATTTGAAAATCACCGCGCGCCTGGTTGTGAATCTCATAACCGAACCCGCGCAGCTTGCGGGCAAGTTCATGGTAATAGAGGTTCTCGGCGAATTTCCGCGCCTGCAACAGTTCAAAATTTTGCAGAGCCTTCCAGCGATTTTCAACGGCGTCAAACGTCGCATTGAAAACAATGCAGTGCGTATGCAAATGCGGGTCTAAAGCGCGTGAAGTATCATGCGTGAACAAGGCCGCTGTGAAATTGCCGGTGGAGCGGTCAATGTTTGACCTGCCCATCCGAACGCGCGTCGTTGCGAACGCCTCAAATTCCCGTAAAGCCGACCGGACAGCCTGTGCGTGGGCTTCCAGAATCCGTGCATCCTCACCGACAAATGCCGCGACCGAAACCGATTTGGGGGGCGAGAAGGTGAAGTCATAAAAAATCCGGCGATTGGCGGTGTTATCTCCGGCCTCATCCATTCGCGTTGTGTTCAACCGTTGGGTTAGCGACTCGCCAGAAGCCGGATGCCGGTTTTCACAGAGGCGTAGAAACGCTTCCGCCCCGACTTTGCCGGACAAGCCCAGCCGATCCGCGCCGAGGCCCATCCATTCACCGGCCACCCGCTGCCCTTCATCATAGTAATCCCCGACGCAAAGGTGTTCCTCAAAGTATTCCTTCGCGTTCTTCAAATTGTATTGCGTCTTGGCCGTGACCACAAAGACCACTGTGCCAGAACTTCGTTTTCATCCTGTGCGATTCCCGCACAGGACGACCAAAAAAAACTGGTTCACTGATGGCATGGAAATGATCGAAATACCGAAGCCAAAACCTGGCAACCAGCAATGGGGGATTTACTTCACCGACCGGGAATATGCGCGTGTCATGGGCGACCCGTTGCGCGCGGTAATTGAAGCGCCAACGAAAATCGCCGCCGAGGAAGCCGCCAGCCGACTCGGTTTGAGTGACGCCTGGGCGCATCCCGTCACACCCGAACAAGCCAAACAAATCCGGGGGCCGGCAACACGGTCTCCGGGAAAACCACACCAGACCATGCTCACACCCACCACCGCTGAATTATTCACCGCCATTGATGTCCTCAAAAAGCTCGGCCTCCGCATCAACGAACACGCCAATCACTCGGTGACGCAATTGCCGGCCACCGAATTGGGCGAAACGTATGCCGCGCACATCAAAGACCAATCCATCGAACAAACCAGTCACATTGAAGTCGTCAAAACCCAGCTTCAAAACTGGCGTGACGAATTGCAACAGCAAAGGAGGCAGCATGTCTCGCAAACCGTTTAAGACAGGGGCACGCGTTACCCCTTCCAAGGGGAAGGTTTCTACGCTGCGCTGGCGGTTGCGCGAAGATTGCGCCAGCGGTGCCGGAATCAAACGCATCCGCGTTGCGTGCAAGGTTGCACCCGGTGCTGCGCCAAATGCTGCGTCATTGCTGCTTCAACGCAGCCAGTTCGCTGCTCAATCGAGTCCATCATTGTTGCAATCATGCTGCCATTGCCATGACTAGACCTGTCATCCCGCCCGATGCGTTGGAGCGCTTCCGCAATGCTGCGGCGCAATTTGCGCTCCATGCTACGCCGCGTGCTTCCCGGCTGCTGACAATCAAGGACGACATTGCTGCGCTCCGCAAACGCGGTGTTTCCTATCGCGCCATCAGTGAGCTGCTCACGCAGAGCGGCATTGCTGCCTCGGATACTTGCGTGATGCGCTTCTGTCACCGCGTCTTCAAGAAAAGGCCACCACGCCAACCATCCGTTGCGCGAACCGCTGCGCCAGCCGACAACCATGATGCTGCGCCCAAAAGTGCGCCGGACACGGCCAGCAAAGCTGCGTTGCCGGCTGCGCCGGTTCTCACCAGCAACATTCCGCCCGCACCGACCGAAAGCAATCCGTTCCGGTCACGCGGCCCGCACATCGCCAAAGTTGAACTTCTAAAACCTGATGAACAAATATGACTAAACGACTCGACCTCATTCTGAATGGCAAGGGCGGTGTCGGCAAAAGTTTCTTTGCCGTCAACCTCGTCCAATACCTTAAAGACAAAAAAATCCAGTTTGTCGCCTGCGACTGCGATAACGAAAACTCGACCTTAAAACGGTTTCACGGTGAAGTTGAATTTTTGGAACTGGCCCATCCGCGCGGGCTGGACCCGATGATTCGCGCGCTGGAAAAATTCGATCTCGTCGTCGTGGATTGCCGCGCGGCGTCAACGGAAGTGTTCTTCAACTATTTCGACGAAATCAATCTGCCGGAGACGTTGCAAAAATTGTCCGCCGCGCTCACGGTTGTCATGCCCGTAAATCAGGAGGCCGACAGCATTGACCAGCTTCAGCGCATCGTCGGCAAACTGAAAAAAAGCTGCTCCTATGTCGTTCTGCGTAACGCGGTTCACAACAACAATTTCGTCCTCTACGACCAGTCCGTCATCCATGACAAGCTGCAAAAGGAACTCGGCGCGAAGGAAATCACGATGGCCAAATTGCAGCCGTGGCTGGTCGAGGAATTGAGCCACAAAAACCTGACCATCACCGCCGCCCTGACCGATGGCCGCTTTTATCTGCTGGATCGCCAGCGTCTGCAAACATGGCAGCGGAAACTTTACGCCGAAATCGAGTCGGCGGCGGACTTATTATTACCCGCAAAATCATGAGCGCGCCCGACCAATCACCGCCGCCCGACTTCGACGAGGAGTTTCTGGAGGCCGTCAAGCAATGGCGTGAGCGGAACAAGGTGAGCAGCGATGACGTGGTTCTGTTGCTCCTGGATTTGTTTCGGATTCACCAAAACCATTGGGATGCGCTGCGTCGCCGTCAGATGCCTTCGCTGGATATGTTTCGCACCGACATCGGATTGATAGGCGCAGCGGTAAAAACCTTTAAGGAGCAAACCACGGCTCTGATCGAGGCGCTCAAACAAACTCCAGCCGTCACTCAAGCCAGAACCATTTCCTTGGACACGGCTATTATAGCCGTCATCGCCGCCATGCTCGCGGGTTTTCTCATCGCAAAGGCTTTATGAAACTCGATTACGTTCCACTCCACTTCTTTCCCCTTTCGGCATTGTCCAAACCGTTGCGGGCCATTTTGCTTGGGTATGGAGTTCTATTGTTAATCATCGTCCTCCGCCTGCTATCCGGCGCACGCGAACGCAACCGGCACGTCGCGCAACTCGCCGGCCTCACTTGGAAACGCAACCAGTTTTGTCGCGGCTGGCTCATCACCGGCGACACCGGCTCCGGTAAAACATCTTCCGGCATCAATCAACTGGCCCATCAGGTGTTTCAAAATGAATCCAAATGGGGCGGCCTGTGCATTGACGAAAAAGGCGTTTATTGGGAAACGCTCTCGGCAATGGCGCGATTCTACGAGCGGGAGCAGGATTTGATTCATCTGCAAATCCGCACCGACGACAAGGATGCACAATGGACGCCGCCCTACCGGTTCAACCTCACCGGCGACCGGAGCATCCCGTATTCCACCTACGCCAAATTCGTCGTGGACACGGCCACCAGCCTTGGCCAGGGCGGTGACAAGGGGTTTTTCAAGACCCAGGCGCAGACCCATATCGCCCACGCCCTCGAATTCCTTTCCGAATTGAACCAGCCAGTCACCCTGTCCGGCGCGTTCGCGCTGCTGTCCAATAAAGGATTGCTGACCACGGAATTGGAAAATCTGAACGCCCTGACGCTGGAAACGCCACGCCGGAGAGTGGTTTATGATCATTTCATCCATCGCTTTCTCAACCAGCCCGAAGAACAGCTTGGCGGCGTCCGTGAAACCATCGGCAATTACCTTCAATACTTCCTGACACCCGAAGTAGCCGAGGTTTTCTGCGCGGCCAAAAGCACGTTTGGCTTCCCGGTGATTGACACGGGCAAAATCATCCTCGTGACCATGCCGCAGAAATTTCAGACCGAGCGGCGTTATGTCAACACGTTCCTGAAATTGCTTTATTATCATCACGCGCTGCGGCGTTTCGACCAGGCGAAAACCCAACGGGGTGAAAATAATTTGCTCATCCTATGGGCGGACGAGGCGCAGCGGTTTATGACCGCCAGCGAGGACGGCATGAGCGATTACAATTGCGTGGACGTGATCCGCGAAGCGGGCGCAACCATCGTCGCCGCTGCCCAATCCACCACATCGCTGATTCCACCTTTGGGAACCGACAAGTCCAGAGTGCTCACCTTGAATCTCCGCAACCGGATGATTTTCCGCGCCGCCGATGAAGCCGACGCGGTTCAAGCCGCCGATTTTCTTGGCAAGAAACAAGTCGTGAAACGGTCATGGGGGTCAAGTGCAGGCAGGCGCAGCGTTAATTACTCCGAGACCGACGAACACAAAATCAAACCGCACAAGCTCCGCAATCTCCGCGACCATGAGTGTGTGCTCGTCCATTGCGAGCAGGGTTTTCGCCGGACGGTGCTGCCGCCGTTGGAATTCGACGGGACGGTTGCCAAGTGGTTTCCGTGGTGGAAAAAATTATTCTGAACCGACTGACTAAATCCGAAATACGAAAGGCCATGAAAACGCAAAAGGAAATTCTCAAATGGTTGCAAGCCAATCTTGACAGACGTTGCACTGCCCCGCTCACCAGCACTGATTGCTATGCGCTTGTAACCAGCGTCAACCTCTGCAACCTCATCGGTCATTCATCTGCACCGCCAGAGCTTTTCGTTGCCTATGGTGCCATCGTCCGACAAATGCAGCCGCACACGCGGGGATTGGCGTATCACGCTATCGCTTGTGAATTGGACTGGCCGCACCGTGACATGATTTGGGAGTTGGCCGGGCTTCCGGCTGACAACAAACCCAAATACAAATGTGCATTTGAACACTAAAACAAATTACGCCACCGATAATGGCCGTCTCGCGTCACCGCCAAACGAAAATTCCGGCGGCGCAAATTATTTTTGCGCTGCTTTGACCTTTGCCCAACGAGCTTTGGCCGCAGCAGAAATCCTGGCTCTGCCTGCCGCGCTCATTTTGCGCCTTTTCTTCGGAGCAGCGGTGGCCACAGGTTTGGTTGAAGAACCCAAAATCTGCTCAAGCTCTTTTTCAAGTGATTGGATTTTGTCTTTGATGTCGGCAGCACGACGTAGTTGTTGGGCTGACAGGCTGGCAATGGATGCACTCATGCCGTCAGTTAGAAACTTTTGGCCTAAAAAGTCAACCATCGGTTGCCGGAGTCCATTTCTGTTGAGTCTTGATCCTGATGCAAAATTCGTGTTCCAGAGTGGCGGAGAATTCTGGAATCGGCATAGCCGCCAGCACTGACGGCAAAAAATCTTAAACTATTTTTCGCCCTGCAAACATTGAATGAAAATGGCGTCGAAGTTGAAAACCAGCCAAGTCGCCCCGCGTAAAATCAGTGTGCTTTTGTGTCAAGTATCGGCGGCGACGATGATTTCATTCAATGTTTTCAATGGTTCGATTGACAAATTCGCAGTTCTGCAAAAGTGCGCCTGATAAAATAGTGGTGTCGTTGAATGAATCAGCGACGCAACCAAGAAAGCAAATTATGGAAACAACTGAAATGACGGACACACTCAAAAGCATCAACACCACTCCGCACCTTTGCCGGAGCAAGGTGAAACAAACCGCGCTGGAAATTGCCGCCGCGATCCGGCCAGCCAATAAATTCAACCGGGTTGGCATGAGCTTCGTTGAACGCATCGAGGCCAAAGTCCGCGCCGCCATCCGCGAGGAAGTCAGGATTCATCCCAGCAGGGGCAAGACCCTTTTGTAACCGACAGTGAAACGAATGAACAGTTGCTGGCCCGTTGGCATGTAAAGGCAAATGAGAGAAAAGTCGCTAAAATAGCAAACAACATCATTTCACGCACAAATCGAAATTCACTTTGCCAAATCATCTGCCACGGCCTTGAAAGATTGTTCAGCCTGTTTAATCAATGGCCAAAGGTCAATTTCCATCGCGTCGGCGATGCGCAGCAACGTGTCAAATGAGGGGCGACACAGTTCATGTTCCACGCGGCTAATCATTGAATGAGACATTCGAGCACGTTTGGCAACCACATACATTGAAAGTTTTTTTGCCACCCGCTTTTTACGCAGCAGATGAACCACAGACGAACCAATGACATCAGGCTTTGATTTGGCCACATCATAGCAATAGCGTAAAAAGGGATTGACAAGTTATGTGCTTATACGCACATAATCGTCAAAATCTGTGGCGCACATGGCAAAAATTCTTGTGATCGAAGACGAAATGCCGCTGGCAATGATGATGGTGTTTTTGTTGTCGCGCGTAGGCTATGACGTGACGACCGCCAACAACGGCCAGAAAGGGATGGAACTGGCGACCACGCGGAAATTCGACCTCATCACGCTGGACGTGGACTTGCCAGGCATCAATGGGTTTGAAGTCTGCCGCGAACTTAAACAGCGGTGGATTTCCCATCGGACGCCGATAATTTTCCTTTCCGGGAACGCGATTGAAGAACGGCGGGCAATGGCGTTTGAATTTGGCGCGGTAGATTTTATCGGCAAGCCGTTTCTGGTGGAGGATTTTCTGGAGCGCATCGCGTCCTATATTTCACCGGCACAGCCGAGCGTGACGGCCACGGCAACAGGCGAGCCGGTATGAAAACACTTGTGCCATTCAGGAGGTGTTCCGCGATTTCAAAATCCTCAAAATCAGATGTCCCAAGCGAGGTCGCGCACCCGGCACTTGAGGGCCTTCGCAAGTTTGGCAAGCGTTTCGAGAGTTATCTTCTTTTCCGCCCGTTCAATGTCGCCAATATAATTCCGCGTCAAATCGGCCTTTTCCGCCAGTTGCTCCTGACTCAAACGGAATTTCTTCCGCTTGGCGCGGACGGTTTCCCCCAAAACGCGATAAATTCTGCGCGACGATGCTTGCACAAACTAGCATCAAAGCAGAACAGCGAAATGATTCTACCAACTACCAGTTGGTATTATTTCAAAAATTTGCCTTGCCAATGCCGGGGAGCTTTGCCAGATATTTGTATGCGGGAGCCTAAATTAGTTTATCAAATAAACGATGTTAGCTTTGGCGAAAAGAGGTTTTTTGCCGAAAGTGAAGGCACATTTTGCCGACTGGCAAGGAGTCCTGTCCAGTCCTTGAAAATTCCACAGGGCGTTTTTTTCCGCCAGCCCCCAGAGAAACATAAAAGGTTCACCATTTTGTCACAGGACTGCCACCCATCAAATTTAGGAATCATCAACACTAACCGAAAATGAAAACCATAAGAAGACACTGGACTGCATTGACTGGAACTGCCGGCTGCGG
This sequence comes from Limisphaerales bacterium, assembly GCA_003134375.1. Classification (GTDB taxonomy): domain Bacteria; phylum Verrucomicrobiota; class Verrucomicrobiia; order Limisphaerales; family UBA11358; genus UBA11358. The sequence continues at coordinate 67,853 of PLAY01000176.1, forward strand.
GTTGCTCATTGTTGCCACCGCGCTGACCGTCTGGTCTCAAACCGCCCCCGTCTTGACGGTGGCCCCGACCGGCACGAACCAGCTTTTAATTACCATTACCAATGGCGTCAGCGCAACCACCTATGACATCTACACGACGCCTGTTTTGGGCAACAGCGTGACTTATCCGTGGAAGGCGGCGGTGATTGGCACCAACGGCCAGACCAATTTCACGTTGAACATCGGGCCATATCAGGCGGGATTTTTTCGAGCGGTGGTGGATACAAACTCAGTGCCACTTTGGGAAGCTGCCGATCCGAATAATCCAAGCGCAGGCATTCTGTCAGTGTTCATAGACAGTCCAGCCAACGGAGCGGTGCTGCAATAAATCAGAAAACTTCAAATTTTAATCGCCATGAATTCACACTTGAAATTTACCAAGAAAAGTCTGTGGAAAATTGCCACGACTCTTTCGCTTCTTACTATCTGCATTAACTCTGCATTTGCAACGGCGGAGCAAACCTACCTGACGGCTTCCAGTTACACGGCGACATCTGGTGGCGGTTCTATTTCCGGTTCGGCAACCGTCGCTTCCGACAGTTCATCAAGTTGCTCCTCGTTTGATACGACGTGGGAAAATCATTTCAGCAGTTCTCAAGTTTGGTGTCTAAATCTTAACGGGACAGGCACGCATCCGATTACGTCAAGCGATGTGAATTTTGGTGTAAATATAGCCTGTCCTAACCCAAATGTTGTGACCTTTCCGGCGAGCGGCGGCACGGAAACTGAAGGTTTCAGTATCAGTTGCACAAACGCGGCATTAGACTACGATAAAACTGGGACATTATCAATCAATTCGGACTGCACAGCATTGACTTCAGGACACGCATCAGCTTCGGTGACCATCTACAACATGGGTTCAGTCATGAACGCGGTGTTCGTTTCTGGCGGTGCGAATTATTCAAATTGGATAATGACCAAGGGTGATGGGAATCAAAGCGTCACCTTTCGCATTGTTCGCGGCGATACGGTGAACGCGAGGACAGTTACTTACACGGTGAGCGGCACTGCGGTCAATGGCACAGACTATACCGTTTCCCCTTCGTTGAGCGGTTCAGTCACGATTAACGCCGGCAGTTCAAACGCAGATTTCACCATTTCGATTTCGGGAGCTTCGAGCCTTGTGAGTCCCAAGACACTGACCATAACGCTGCAATCGGGATATTATCAAATCGGCAACGCCAGTGCCACCTTGACGATAGTGCAGGATGTGCCGGTAATCAGCGTGGCCGCTCCCGGTCAATATGACTCGCAAAACGGATTATACGCCGGGCAATTTACCCTCACCCGCAGCGGAGAATTGACCAATTCTGTTACGGCAAATCTCTCTGTCGGCGGCACGGCTGTGGCTGGCAGCGATTATATTCCACTGCCAACGTCGGTCACATTTGCGGCCAACCAAACCAGCACCAATCTTTATGTTGTGACTACCAATGCAAATTTGACCTATGCCAAGACCATTGTCTTATCGCTTAATAACAGCAGTTCATACTTTCAAGGGCTGACAACTAATGCCACCGTCACCATCCTGCCGAATGGTTCGACAACAAATTCGGTTCCATCACCAACGGGAATGTATTGGCGTGGCAGCGGCAGCGACCCGACCTACTGGTCGCAAGTGATCCCCTTGGAATATGAAACGGGAACCGTGTATAGCAATTTGAACGGCAACTGTTCGGTCTTGTATCCCGGACTTTCATCATGGAGCAGCCAGACGCTTTACCATTACAACGCCACGAATTCATCGCCGCAGACCAACACGGCCAATCGAATTGCGTTTAACAATCCCATCGTCGCATTCGGCGAGCGCGTTGGTGGAACACCGCTGTATTACAGCCAGCCTTACTCTTTTGGTATCTACGCAGGCGACCCGATCCCGTCGAATCAGCCGGTGGTAATTCAGGCGTATTACCGCACTAATTTCCAACTGGCTGGCACAGTCAGTCTTTATCCACCCACGCTTTCCAATACAAATTTGTGGAATACCTACATGACAAATGGCTTTCAACTTATCACCAACGCCTATGGGTTGACGACCATTCTGGCCGGTATTCCCAACCTGTATTGGGGGGAAAATTCGAGGGGCGCGTTTATGCTGACGCACACCGCCAGCACCCAAGCCACTAATTATTTTTATGTCGTTGGCGTTGCCGGAAATCCCGCCGACATCAGCAACCCGATGGTGATAAATGCCAGTGGGCAGATGACAAATTCACTGCTTTACTCGTTGGAATTTGAGCAGCGACCGCCGTGGCGTTCGGCATTTCTCGACCAGCCGCATTTTAACGGCAGTCCGTTGCCGCCATTCTACGCGGGCGACACTCTATCCGAAATGTTGACCAACACTCCGTCAGTGACCAACGCAGTCAGTTTTTCGCTATCTACCGCGACTAATTTGGACAACAGCCCCGAACTGCGGCGACATCCGGTTTTGGACAACTTCGTTGCCAGCATGGGCAACGATCCGATTGCACTGGCCAACTACGTCATCAATCAAATTGGCCTGACTGATCCGATGGATGTTAACGACAACGGAAATGTCGCGGAAAATTCTATAAATCCACCGGGCGTAACGCGCGGCGCGTTGGGAACATTCTTGGAAAAGCAGGGTTCTCCCATTGAGCAATGCGCGCTGCTAGTTTATCTGCTACGTCAGGCAGGCGTGCCTGCGGTTTATGAATTTGCTCCGCACAACGGTATGCAAATTTTGGATGCCCGCTTGAGCCAGATGCTCAAATTTCAAGTGCATGGCGACATTAACGAAGCAGGGCAGCTTTACACCACCAACACGATGATTGCGGTAAATTATCCGTGGGTTGCCGCCTATATCGGAACGAATTGGGTGCATATTTTTCCGTGGATGAAGGATTATCGAATCAATGAAGGGCTTAATTTGTTTGATGAAATGCCCACCAATTACAGCAACTCCTATGAATGGGTGCATGATTACATTTATGGCAACACCAACTTGATGTCGCTGGCCGTGGACAATGACAACACGATGCGGGTTATCTTCCCGCGATACTTGCAACAAACCCTTTTGCAAAATCATCCGGGCGTCTCCGTGGATGACATCGGCGTTAAAATCATCAACCGCCAGCATTACTACGCACGCTGGCAAGATTTTCCGACTCCGACCTGGGTGACCAATGTCAGCACGCCCATTGAAAATCTTTCTTCCAGCAGCATCACCAACATCAATCCGGCGTTGACCAATGTCTTCGACACGATGAGCGTCGAAATTTACAGCCTGAACGACCCGACCAAAGACATCAAGACCGGCGATATGCGTCTGGTGGACTTGCACAACCGCGAATTTTACATCAACCAGTCCGTTGTCAGCGGCAATGTGCAGTTAAATCTCATCTTGATGCCTTTCCGCACCAACATTACCAGTCAATTTGCGTTCAGCAATGACACCAACCTATTGTCGAAAGAAGTGCTTACTTTGAATTTCGACTCGAATGACTACTCATTGGGAGTGCGCTTTAAGTATCACCGTCATCGCGCCATCACTCCATCCTATGCGATTGATCCGACCCTCACATTTCTAGGGCTGAACGGCTATAACGAAATTGACATCGAACGTCCGCTTCGTGTCGGCGATCAAGCGGCAATCTGTTTGGATTACGGACAGGTGACGCGCGATATGCTCAATGTTCACGCGGCGGATTTATGGCAGATGCAAAGCCTGTTGAACGCCAGCCCATCACAGGCAGGCAGTCAATCGCCTGATGTCTATGAAGGGGCATTGATGTATTTGGCTGGCATGTCTTATTACGAAAAGGTCAGCGAATTTGACCAGATGAACCAGCAATGGCAAAAATTTGACCAGCTTTCGGTTTTTGCAGCCGGTCTGTCAAAAATCGTTCCGGCGCGGGACAGCAGCGGCAATTTAAGCAATGGAACCGACCCCATCCTGCCATGTGTGGATATGTTCTTTTACGAAACGATGGTGGCGGGCAATGGCACGCTGCACCCGGATTCAGGACAGAACTACACCATGTCAGAATGGAATTACAACCTGTTCGGCATCGTGGATGGCTCCGCCGAGGAACACCAGGTCATCAACCGTTTTTATCAGCAGACTAACGCCGTTTCCACCATCCGGCTGTTGCAACTGGCGCAAAGCAGAGGCATGGGAATCGTGGCGTTGAACGTCTATAACTACGCTGCTCAAGGCACAACGAATTATCAGGGAAAGCAGTTGCAAAGTTGGGATTCAAGTATGTGGTCACAGGTTACAAGCGATTTGAAAAACTCCTCGACTTACGGTTATGTGACCGTCTTTATGACGCCGGGGCCGGTGACTAATTCCGCCTACAAGGGAATGGGGGCGTTGATTTTGAATCCGTATGACTACGAGGCGTTGATTACTCCCAACAGCATGAATGGCGGGTTTGCCGGTCAGAATTTGCCAGCCAACACCGTGGAAGCCGCCAACACGCCCAACTACAATGTGAGTGACAACAACAATGATTATTCAGCCGCGTTGAACCAGCCAGCCAACAACACTACCACGGTGCCGGATGAAATCGCCAGTTACGATGCGCCGTCCGTGGCCAGTCAGGTCGGCAATGATGTGGTTGACCAGTTTACTACTGTTTGGGCAGCCGGTGTTTCACAGCAGCTTGGAACCACGGCAGGCACTTCGTCCTCGGCCTTGTCTGCGGACATTCTGGCGAGCGAGCAAACCGGCAGCTTGGGCACACCCAATGACCCGTCGCAGGCGGGCGCGCAGGTCGGAGACCCGGTGAACAACATTACGGGCGAATTTTATGTGAGCGAAACCGATTTGCAGTTGCCCGGCCCCATTCCGCTGGTGCTCCATCGCAATTATTCCAGCCAGAACATCGCGGACAATCAGTTTGGCCGGGGTTGGAAGCTCAACATCATGCCTTACTTGAGCCTCAGCAAAAACAGCACCAACATCTATGCTGCCGACATGGATGGCGCGGTGCTGGCCTATGTCCACAGCACCAACGGCGCTACTACCAATATGTGGTTCCCCACGCAGGCCGCTAATCCGCAACTGCAAAACAATACCACTGCTGGCGCGGGCGGACTTGTCAACCGGCTGCGTGACTATATCCAGCGCTCCGTGAACGGTAGCATTACCAATTACACCCTCTATGGTGCTGATGGCAGCGTTCGAGTTTTCCAATACATGAAGTTCAACAGCGGCGCAGTTACCAATGCCAGACCATATCTGCTCCAATGGACGGATAACCGTGGCAATTATTACACGTTCACATACGATACGAATTCGGCAGACGCTAATTTCGGCCAGATGCAGCGCATTCAGTGCAGCAACGGCAATTTCCTCGGCTTCGATTACGACGTTTACGGCCACATCATTGACGCCTACACCGGCGATGGTCGCTGGATGTATTACTATTACGACGATTACGGCGATCTGGTGAGCGTCACCCTGCCGGATGGTTCAACGCGTTCTTATCAATACCAGCACGCTAATCAATCGGTGACAGGAGGCACGAACATCTATTCCACGCACCTGCTGATTGAAGAAGACAAGCCCGATGGCCGGGAACTGGTCAACGCCTATGATTCGCAACGGCGCGTCACCAACCAGTTGTCCACCGCCGGGCTGGACTTGAATCCCATCCGCACGGCGACGTTCACCTATTCCAATAATTATGTGTTCACGAATTCATGGACGAACACCATCTCTGGCTACACGCTCGTAGTTGACGGGAACAACCACACCAACCGTTACGATTACACTAACAATCTCATAACACAAATCACCGACCCATTGGGGCAGACAATTCAACAAGTTTGGTTCACCACCAACACTAATGCGGTCGGTTACTATGCGCGCAGCGTGTCGCAGCGCACCGACAAGCGTGGCCTTGTCAGTCAATATCAATACGATTCATACGGTAACGTCACGAATACCATTGTAACCGGCGACCTCACCGGGGACGGCATCACTTCTCAAACGGCCACGAACACGGCCATTTACAGCACGAATTGTTTGCCGGTTCAAACAACCGACCCTGTTGGTAATAGCATGGTCACGGTCTATGACCCGACATTCACGTTCATGCCGCAACAAGTTATTCGCTATGCGGGCGCAACGCCGGTCAGCACCGACTTCATGTTCTACGGCAATGCGACAAATGTTATAGTGAACGGCAACATCACCCAAACAAACCGGGCATTTGGTGTCTTGACGCGCTTGGTTCGCGCTTATGGTTCAACCGACGCAGCCACCAATGATTTAGCTTATGATGGACATGGATTCGTCACACAATCCACCCTTTATACCGGCACTGGCGACCCGAATGTGGTCAATACTTTCTTCTACAATGAGCGTGGGCAAATGGTGAATCAGGTAGATGCTTTGGGGGCGGACAAGTTCTTTGATTATGACGCACTCAACCGGCCAACCGAACAGGAAAACTTCGACGAATTCGGTAATGCGCTGTCGTGGGGCTTTAATTATTACAATGACAATGGCGAACTGACTTGGGTGGATGGCCCGCGTTACAACCCCGAAGACTATGTGTTTTACGATTACGACGGCATGGGCCGCCGCTCGACGGAAATCCACTGGCGTTCGGAGGCCAAAAGCGATGGCAGCGGCGTCGAAGCCCCTGCCGGTTACAATCAATACGCCCAAAGTTTTTATCAATACGACCCGCTTGGAAACCTGACGCTGGCTGTTGATCCGCGTGGCGCGATGACGACCAATTCTTGGGATGCCCTGTGCCGGTTGGTGCAGACCAAGCATCTTGACGTGGATGGCGTCACCGTCTTGAGCACGGAAGGATTCAGTTATGAGCCGGGTGGATTGGTGCAGACGCATACCAACGGACTTGGCGGAGTTGCTGTCGCACTTTATACTGACACCGGCAAACCAGAGTATCGCAGCAATTCCGATGGCTCGACAAACGCTTGGCGTTACTACCTTGACGGACGAGTAAATAAAGAGATTCAGGGCAACGGAGCTTACTGGCAGATTACTTATGATGATGTGAATAGAATTACCACCCGCATCTTCTATTCCGCCGCAGGCGTTCCAGAAGCGACTAATTCCATTCAACTTGACCGGCGTGGAAATGTGGTTCAACAAGTGGATGCCGGGGGCAATGTGTTCACCGCCACTTATGACGATTTGGACAGAGCCAAAGTCGTTGCCGGGCCAGCCATCGTTACGGTAAATAGCATAGTCACATTCCCAGGCGACCCGCCCACTTATGTCACCAACGTGCTGCAACAAGTCGGCACTTATTTCTATGATGCTGCCGGACGCTTAATGACGAACATCAACGCACTCGGTGAAAGCACTATTACTACAAAGGATGCCTTGGGGCGCGTCACCAGTAACCGCATTTACAGTTCTTCCGGCGCGCTTGTGCGCGAGAAATACATGACTTACTCGCCCGACCATAACAGCGTTACCACCACTGACGGTTCAGGTGCTTCAGCCATCGTCAACACAACCTATACTGACAACAACGGACACACAGTTCTGTCAGTTGCCTACCCATCTGTAAATGCGACTGAATTCACCTTGAATCAATATGACCTAGCCGGAAACCTCGCTTCAGCACAGCACGATTCTTCGGCTAGTGGCACACTCACAACTTGGACGACTGCAAGCCTTACTTACGATGGCCTAAACCGACCCATTGGCAAGATTGACCGCGACAACGCGCTTACCATATATGGGTATGACCCAATGGGCGACGTGACTAACCGCACCATGCCGGGTGGATTACAGTGGCAGGCGACCTACAATAACTCCGGCCAGATGTTGCAGGAGCAAAACTATGGCAACGGCAGCACCACCCGCACCACAACTTATAGCTACTACTCCAGCGGGAACCCGTTCGCCGGATTGCTTCAGACAAAGACTGATGGGCGGAGTGTTAGTTGCACTTACAGTTATGATGACTGGTTGCGCCCCACCAACATGGCTTACAGTGGTTCGTTGCCGGAGCAGAACCTGACGACCACTTGGCAATACGAGCCGCGAGGTCTTGTCACCGGCATCATTGAGCAGTTCGCCAGCACCAATACCGGCCCGGCAACAAGTATATCACGTTCTTTCGATCCTTATGGGCAACTGGCATCGGAATCTGTCAACGGTGGCTCATTCTCCTACGGAACGAGCCAGAGTTGGGACGCAGCCGGAAGACGCACCCAGTTGGGACTTGGCTATGGCTTCACTTGGCGGGCGGATGGCGCTCTGACATCGGCCAGCGATTCGACTGGCAGCGGCAGTTATGGTTACGATACTGCCGGATTGCTGACCAACCGCTTGGTTGGCAACCGCACGACTGCCATCACATCCCGCGATGGCGAGGGGCGTCCGTTGTCCATCACTACCGCAGTCAATCTACTGACGCAACTGACTGAATCTCTTTCATGGTCGGGCGATGGATTGCTGGCCTCGCATACTTTGGCGCGCACCGACTTTACCGATTCGCGCTCGTATGCTTACGCCAGCCAAAGCCGCCGATTGGTTCAGGAACAACTCAACTTGAACGGCAGTGCCACTTGGACAAATACATTGAGTTATGACAACGGTGCTGGCTCTGGCCCAGGTGTTCTAACTCAAATGGGACAGGCCAACAGCACAGCCAACTTGTGGAATGGCCTTGCTGATTCGTTCTCACGCATCAGCGCGGAAACCAACAACACCTTCCAGTATGCGGCCTACGGCCACGTCAACGGCCAAGCGACCGTCAACGCCTTTTTAGACAACCAGCCAATCCCTGTTACTGCCGTTGGGACAAATGCGATGCAATGGCGCGCGATGATGGAACTTTCGCCCGGCACGCATCAATTAAGCGTCAGTGCATTGCATCCGAGCGGGCAATTCACCGCATGGACGACGAACGCATTTACAAACAACATCGCTTATCAAACAACGGCGGATTCATTCGACAGTGCGGGTAATGTCACACAGCGCATTTGGAAAAATCCGAACGGCACAACCAACCGCACCCAAACACTTTCTTGGGATGCGCGTGGACGGCTGCATGAAGTTAGTGAACGCGACAGTAGCAACAGCGGTTATGATTGGACAGTAACCTATGACGGATTGAATCGCCGGTTGCAGACGACAACCGCTTCCATCACCAACGGAATTGCCCTAACCGTGCCGCCGACAACCATCAATTCCTATTACGATCCGCAAGTCGAGTTTCTGGAACTTGGAGTTTCCTACGGAACAAAAACCGTTTGGAAACTTTACGGCCCGGATTTGAACGGTCTATACGGCGGACTCAACGGCACTGGCGGATATGAAGCCGATTCGCCAAAACTTAATTTGTTCAATCCGACCATCAGCGATTTTCGCGGCAACATTCTTGGCTATTACAGTGCGTCGCAGGGCAGCAACGTATGGAATACCGCGCGTCCCACAGGTTTCGGAGCAGTGCCGGGCTATCGGCCAACGGCTTTGGCCAACGGCGCAAATATGCCGCAGTCGTCAGCATGGCGTGGACACTGGGTTGACATCACCGGCTATTACAACATCGGGATGCGTCCTTACGACCCGATTTCAGGACGCTGGCTCTCTGGCGACCCGGCTTGGAACGAGCGCGATCCAAACTACTATACGTTTGCCGGTGGCGACCCCATCAATGGCTTTGACCGCGATGGAAGAATGTCCCGTAGTGATTATGGCAATGGGCTGTTTAGTCCCGCGAATGAAGGCATCACATGGAAATGGACTTTGATGCCAGCACCCTATCTAGGTTACACCGTAACGCTGATAAATGGCCCAAGTGATATGGGTGATGCAAGCCCCACCCGGTCTGTCGGCTCCACCGTGGCCAACGCCGTGTGGAATACTGACCTGTTGGATCAAAGCTGGGATGAATGGCAGCATCGGGATTTCAGCACAGGCATCGGAGCCGCAACGGCCATTACGGCAGGCGTTGGTTTAGTTTTTGGCGGCGCAGACGCGGTAGCCAACTCCATTCCCATAGTTGGCACTGGCAAGGCGTTGGTTGAAAATGCAGTTAAAGTAGGAGTCAAAGAAATTGCAGGCATCGGAAGCAAAACTGCCACCGAAGCAGCTGCAAGAACTGGAGAAGATTGGTTTGCATTTTATATGAAACAGGCTCAAACTGTGGATGTTTCTACCGCAAGAAATGAGGCCGTCTTTTATTCTGGTGAAGGGAATCAAGCGTTAGCCAGCGAATTTGCCGTAGCAAATGAAAAAAAGACAATCGAAATGACACCCGGAGGGAATTGGATGAACGCCGAAGAATTATACAGCCCTTACAGTCCATTAACAGGAGATCAGGCGGAGCAAGTTTGGTCAGTTCTTTCAGAAAGATTTGCCAATGGTGCAACAGGAAGTGCTGTTGGTTTTGTTAATGGAGCTAGGGCAAATGGTGTTTTTAATACTATTGAATCCCCTGCGCTTTTCAAAAACCAAGTCAATCTAATCACAGGAGGTTACTAATGTTCACAAGTATTAAGCCGCAAATAGCTCGGCATGATTCTGGATATATTGTCCAAAGTGGCGGAAAATATAGATTGCAGTATTTGGATAAAGATGTATTCGCGGAAATCATGATTGATCGTGCGGCTATAACTGGCCTCTATCCTGAGTCCATGACTATCCGCAAGGGGGAAAAAGCGCCGTTAATAGCCCCCAATTTAGACGAGCAAGAACTAATAATGGGCAGAATAATAAGTGCCTTGGGATTTTGGAAAATGAAATACGAAATTCTTAAAGGCAGACCGTATAACACCTGATTCAAACCATTCTCAAAAGAATGTTCAAGCGTATCGCGCCACAAAATTGGCGGTTGAATTCCGCCAACCTAAAGCCAAAACCTTATCCAGAACAATAATGAAGATTGTTTATCGTGTTTTTCTTTGCATTGGGTTGGCTTGCGTGATCCCAGCACAAGCACAGCTTGCCGTCACAGTGTCATCGCCGAAAGTTGTCGGCCAAAAGGCCGTTGTGGAATTGAAAATGACAAACGGTTTCCCCGAAAAAATTGAATCGGCCCGCGCAGTTTGTTTCTTGCTGGACGAACAGGGCAAAATGGCTGGCCAAGCCACCAAATGGGTGATCGGCGGCACAAAAGACCGGGCAGCACTTGAATCAAAAGGCGAAACGACGTTCAATTTTGTCATCACCAGCAGCCAACCGTTTGCGACCACGAATCTGACGGCAAATGTGAGTTTTTCCCGCGTGATTTTGAATGGCGGCAAGCCGGCGAACGTAATCAGAGACGTGAGCGTGACTGCACAATCGCAACATTGAAAAATTGCGTTTCCGCAAAAAATCCGGCAAAATCACCGGCCAAACAAATTGGAAATTTTTGTGGCATGAAGTTTTTTTCTCGCATCCAAATGTTGCTGCTATTCGCGGTCGGGCTGATGGTCGCCTGTCCGCGAGCCGATGCACAGGGTTTCGGCCTTTCCGTAACAGCCTCGCCAAATCTTGTTGTCGGCACAAATTCCCTGACGTATGCCATCAACCTGACCAACCAGACGGGCATTCTGTTGACGAATGTTTTTGTGACCAACACGTTTTCAGCCGGGGTGACGCTCATCAGCGCCACCAACAGCCAGGGAAGCAACAGCATCGTTTCATCCAGCCTCGTTTTCAGCCTCGGCGCAATCACCAACGGCAATTCTGCGAAAATGTCCGCGACCATCCAAACGACGACGATTGGATTTCTAACGAACACGGTTGTTGCCGCCGCCACCGGCGTAACAAACACCGCTTCCACAAACATCGTGACCCAAGTTGTCAGTTCGCAATCTGATCTTGGTGTTCAAATCGTCCCGCCAGTGCAGGCAGTCATCACCAACGATTTGACGACATACGAAGTGGTTGTGAACAATTACGGGCCGGGTTCTGCGTCCAATGTCGCATTGACAAACACGCTGCCCGTCGGAGTAATTTTGAAAAGCGCAAGCCAAAGCTACACCGTCAGCAGTAGCAATCTGATTTTCAATCTCGGCACGCTGGCAAGCGGCGGCTCTGCCAATGTGCAGTTCGCGATTCAGCCCACCAATGCGGGTGTGTTGACATTTTCTGCATCCGTCGGCGCACCGGGACTGCTTGATCCAAACCCTACCAACAATGTAGCCAGCACGAACATCACCATCATCGGTTATCTTTCCGGCACGCTCATTGCAGTCACCAATTCCCCGCAATCCATCAATCTGCAAAACGGACTCACGGAACAATCCATTTTGCTTTCAAACATCGGCTTAACCGATGTTGCTGCCGCGCGGGTTGTCGTGACCGGCTTGACCAATCAGTTGTTTAACGCCGTTGGCACGAACAACGGCAGTCCGTTTGTTTATTACAGCAGGACATTGGCGGCAGGGAAAAGCGTGAACTTATTGCTTCAATACAATCCAAGAGGCTTTTTTCCATTCACAAACGGACAACTACACGCCTTCGCCGTGCCGCTGCCAAATTGGACTCCACCGAAGGCAACGGCCACCAGCACGAACCTAAACATCAGTCGCATCGTCAGGCTGCCCAGCGGCAATATGCTAATCGAATTTCCGTCCACATTGGGACAGGCTTACACGGTGGTTTATAGCGACAATGTTTTGTTTTCAAACGCCATGATTGCGCCGCCATCCGTCATTGCTCCCGCAGATCGTGTGCAGTGGATTGATTACGGCCCGCCAACAACGGTGAGCGCACCAACGAACAGCAATGCGCGTTTTTATCGCGTGTTCCAAAACCCGTAACGTCATGCAAACGCTGAAACATCGCCTTCTGAAAAACGGCTGTTCTCACAGCCTGTTTGCATGGAGTTTGGCTTGCTTTCTCGCGGGCATTGCGCCGAATTGCATGGCGCAAACGAATGCCGACGCACAGTTTGATTCGAGTGGCTTTGTATTGATCCGCCCTGGAGATGATTGGACGCGCCATTTCCACGTCGGCGCAATGGTTGGAATGAACATTGGAGCCAGTTTCCATGAAAATGGATTATTCAAGATTTCTGGAAACAATGCCGCGAACGGGATTTACGATGATGGCTATGTCCGCGAGGATCAGACTGGCAATGCCGGAGGTTACACAGGTTATTGGGGATACAACAACGCTTCCCAATATAATGCAGCCGCGCAGACCCTGACCTTTCATAGCGCGTCATCCTATTCAACATCTGGCGGTGCAAATGTGGACGGCAATCCATCTGTCGGATTCGATTTGGCCTATGGTGATGATTATGTTTATTGGAAAGATGCCCATGCCCGCATCGGTTGGGAACTTGGTTTTGACTTGCTGCCAATAAGCATCACTGATAGTCATCCCATGTCGGCGACCGTCAATCAATCGCTTTACACTTTCAACACTGGCGGAATTGTTGTGCCAGGTGCGCCCTATCATGGCGGTTCAAGCGGGCAAGGGCCGCTTCTGCCCGGCTCCCCTTCGTCCGTGACCAGCCAGACATTCACGACCGGGACAGTAACCGGCACACGCTCGTTGGACGTGATGCTTTATACTATCAGACTGGGGCCATCATTTTTTTGGGATATAACTGAAAATCTAGGTTTATCTGTGAGCGCAGGGCCGGTTATCGGTGTTGCATCCGGCGATTACAAATACGATGAAATTATCACTACCGGCAATTCCAGCGCACATAATTCAGGCAGCTTTGCGGGGACTGACGTTATCTACGGTGGCTATGTGAACGCGACGTTGAAGTATCATGTCGTGGACAATGGCAGAGATGCCTATTTCTATATTGGCGCACAATACACGCCGATGGGGTCTGCCACATTCAGCAATGGAGGCCGTTCAGGACAATTGAATTTGGATGGACAAGTTTATTTATCGGCAGGCATCGGTTGGCCATTTTGAGTTTTTGTGGGTCAAATCAGCCCAAATGTTATTTGCAATCATTCAAAAACTGGTGAAAGTTTTCTAAAGCAGAGGATAAGGTAATTTTTTGAAACCCATCGAAGTTTGGGGGCGCTTCAGGTTGAATAAATCATCCTGCACCAGCGCAAACGATAGTGATGCTGGCATAAACATAAATCCGCGAATCATGCCAAAACTTCGCATAAAACGATTTTATTATCGTAACGGCCATGTCCACGCGGAAATCAGGGAAGTGGGGGGGGAGTTCCACGGTCTAAACCGCACCTGGCACCATAACGGCCAACTGGCCGAGGAATTGCGCTATCGCCACGGTCTTTTGCATGGCATCAACCGGCATTGGGATGAAAACGGTCGCCTGTTTGGTTCCTTCACCATGAACCACGGCACGGGCACGCAGCGTTACTGGCATCAGAACGGAAAATTGAGGCTGGAAATAAATTTATTCAACGGCAAATTTTTCGGGCGCACTAGGACTTGGCTGCGGGACGGCACACTGGTTCAAGAAACCTACTACATCAGCAACGTGGACGTAACCCGAGCCGCCTATCTGAAAGCCGCCCGGAAGCATCCTGACTGGCCGCAACACGAAGGACAACCGGCAGGCCGAGTCGCCCGCGAGGGGCCGGCCTTGAAACGCAAGGAACATGAATTGTTTATCGAATCCCTTTTGGAAAAATCCCATGCCGAAGCCCGGCAATGGTTGAGCGCGGCCAAAAATCCCGATCTTCGCTCGCTCGCAAGGTTTCGCACGGCAAAGGCGGCGCTTCAATTCGTGGAAACGCTATACACTGCCGGTGCAGAAACTGTCATTGCTGCTCTCATTTATGCGGGCAGACGCGGAAAACAATTTGCCGACCGGCTATTGGTCAAACTGCCGAAGGCGTCGGCAAAACGGAAGGCACTGCGAAAGATTTGTCAGGATTTATGCACCAAACGAGGCGGCGCATTGTTGCCAGACGAGAAGGATATGGGCGAGAGCCACCTGTTTATCAATCTGGAGTGACAAAATGAAACCTCAATCAAGGTGGTTGCCGCTTGTTGTTACGAACTTTTTTGGCATCGTAAAAATGGCCGAACTGGCGTCGCAAGGTTTTTGGCCGTTTGACCGAACTCCCATCGTAATTCGTGGCCGAATAGCCGCGCTCTGATCGCAAGGTTATGACGCGGCTGGTTCATTTTTGGATTTTCAAGTGACCGGGGGATTTCTCACCACATTGGCATCGTAAGTGACCGCTGCTCCTGGCGGTTTGCCGCACTGGCATCGTAAGGCCCGGATTTTGCCGTTGCCCCGGCTTTTGGCCGAACTGGCGTCGTAGCTGTTATGACGCTGGCAGACGGATTATGTGCCGGTGATCTGGCGCATGGCGTCGTGGAAGGACAGGCCGAGGACTTGGACGTGGAAGTCAATAGCATTGCCGGCGAGGTTTCGTTCCGGCCAGCGCCAGTAGCTGTCTTTGACGATAAGACCGGGATAGGCGGGCAAAATAAAATTACCGGCCTCGCACGCGATGATTTGGAGTCCGCGTTTTTCCAGCAGCGGCACCAGTGGTGCGAGCCGGGCGGTGCGGATTTGCTCGCGCGACCACCGAACATTTTTAAGCGATGGGTTGGTCACAGTCTTTTCGCCAATGGGGTTGAATGAGGACATGGTTGACCTGTTTGAGATCCACGATGCGGGTCTGGTCACGGACGGCTTCGATGAGCGCGCCTAGGCAAAGGTTTCGGGTGCGGCGCAACAGACCTTCGCCGGAACGAACGATCAACGCGAGAGCTTCCGGGGTGAAGGTGTTGTGACCTAGGCCGGCGCGGTCGAGTTGATCCAAAACAAAGGTTTCCACAGTTTCTGGAGCCAGGCGCGAGAGCAGTGCCGAGTAAGTGACGCGGGATCGGATTTCCTCGTTGATGGACAGCGAGAGCGATTGCAGCAGCGGTGGCTGACCAATCAGCACCAAGTTATGCGAGCGCGGGAAGTCCTCGCACAATAACCGGAGTTTGCGCAGGCAGTCCGGCGGCATGAGGTGGGCGTCGTCAATAATGGGCACGAGCATTTTGCCGGCGCGATGCACGCTGAAGGCTTGCTGCACCAGCAGGCGTTCGCAGTGATGGTCGCGGCCCTCGAACTCGATTTGAAACGCCTCACACAAAATGCGCAGCGTGTTGTGATAGGTGTGCAAGGTGCGGTTGACGACGGGCGTGATCATGCGTTTGGGGTCGTGGGTCAGGAGCGTTTGTTTGAGGACGCTTTTGCCGGTGCCGGGTTCGCCGAGCACCAGGCACAAACCGCCCTGCTGGGCATGGACGCGGAGGATGTCGAAGATTTCCTGCTGGTGTGGCAGCAGCGTGAGGGCCTCCGGGTCGAAGGGATTGCGTTGCAGGCCGAAGTGGGAGCGGATCATAAATTAAATTTCAGTTGGCGGGTTGAGCGGTTTTCTGTCGTTGGCGATGGCATTGAGCAAACGCGCTTCGCCCATGCGTTCACCCTTGTAATAAACCACCACGCGATTGATCGGCTGCGAACGCTGGAAACGAATGTGGATGGTGCGATCCGGCAGGTGGCGTGGCGCTTCCCAGCGAAGCGATTTGAACGCGAACGTGTTGTCGGCGCGGACGTGGCGCTCCTCCTCGACAAAGAACAGCTCGTCGTTGGCCTCATTGGGTGGCAGAAAGCGAACCCACTTGCGATCCAGCGCGTAGCGGTCCAGCGGACTCATGCCCAGCACGGAATGCAGTTGGGCGTTGTAATGTTCCTCGACCCACTGCGTGAACTGGCGATTGAGCGCGTCGAGCGAACTCAAATCCAGGTCGCGCGCTAAAAACTGGTCGCGCACCGTGCGAAAGAACCGCTCGATTTTGCCCTTGGCCGCGCCGTCGCGCACCGGCGCATGGTGCAGCAGGCAGCCGACGCGGGCGCAGATTTGGAGGATTTCCTTGGAGGAGTAAATGGAGCCGTTGTCCACATAGAGCGCGTGGGGCACGCCGCGTTTGTAAAACGCCGCGCGGAACGATTCGATGAGCGTGTCCACATTTTCCGCCGGGAAGAACTGACCGTGACAACAGACCCGCGACGCATCATCAAGGAAGGCGATGAGCCGGGTTTGCACGGACACCCCGTTGATTTTCACAAACGGGCCGTAAAGCGTGTCCGCCTGCCACATTTCGTTGGCGTGGGCTTTGGCGAACGCCAGGCGGATTTTCTTGCTGGCCTCCGCGTCTGGCTTGAGCAGCTCAAACTCCCGCACCAGCCGGTTGAAGGTGTTGGGCGCAATCTGGGAACGGGTTATAAGTCCGGCTTCGATGCACAACCGGTAGAGCAACGCCCGCGCCGGCGTTTTACCGTGGACTTTGGGCAGCACCTTTTGCACGGCCTCCAGCACGTCTTCGATCACCACCTTGCGCCGCTTGCCCTTGTCGGAACGCGGCTGGTTTTCCATGACGGTCACGCCATGTTTCTGATAACGCGAATACCAGGTCTGGATCGTGCGCCAGGTGAACTGGCGCGGGTGGCCATCCTCATCGGTAAAGGTCATCTGGCTGACGGCCCGGATGCGGGCCTGAATCGAATTGCCTTCAGCCATGTCAATGGCCCCAAGCACCCGCATTTTCAAATAGGCAGTGGGATTTCGCATGAGTCATTATTTTTTGCAGTGGTTTGTATTCACGTCGGCGACGCTACCGGACACGGGATGCCGAGAGGGATGGGATTGTCGTGTTGTCGCCGGCCGGCAAAACCCCGCCGACAAAATCCCGACATGATAATTCGGCAAAGATCAGAGGCCGTGACGTCCGTCTTATCCCAGAAACGGACGCTGAAACCGGAGTTGAAAGGCCGCTGGTGGGCACTCGCTGTCAGGAAAGACTGCCCGCAGATGCTCCACGGTTTGCAGCAAGGGATCGGCGTGCGCGCTGGCTGGGGGTGGTTGCTCCCGGCAAAGCCGGCTGCGAAGTTGATCCAACCCGTGCCGCAAACGGCGGCGCACCCGATAGACCGTTTCCAGCGTAAAGGGCAGCCGCAGCTTTTCCGCCGCCGCCTTGAGGGAAAGTCCGGCCAGTAATTTGACCAGCCACGGCCACACCAGCGAAGCCGTCAATGTGTGGCGTGGCAAAATATCCGCCAGGAACAAGGCGAATGTCCGCCCGCACCCGCCGCGTTGTCCGCGATTGGAACAATACACCCGCTGTCCCCGGAACGTTTCTCCGTCAGCGGCCTGGAGATCATTGCCCAATGCCCGGCTGTGCCGGTTCAAACTGCCAATGCAGCCGCAATGCGGACACGGCGACTGCTTGAGGGAAAAAGCTGTGCGTTCAACTCCTGGTCGTCGCGCACAAAATGAAAAGGCAGATGGAACATCCCCATTGCTGCCCGAACTGGAAATGGTTCGTCGAGCTTTTTTCGACGGCACTTCCAGACGGCGGGACTCGGTTCAAGAGGATTGTGAGAACAGGAGGACGGCGCTGACGGCACTTCACCCACACTGGGATCGTAATCTCACCCGGAACTGTGATTTTAATTCGGCACAAACACGGCACTTCTTACGACGGCACTGCGGCACTTAACAGCTTGTCAAAATAGATTGCAAAGAAAGAAATTCCCTTCACACTTTCCCGCATGGGAATGAAACCGAATGCCGCAACAATCGCTTTGGCACTCGCCTTTATTGCGAATGTCATTCCCGCACGCGCAGATGAAAAGCTTTCAAGTCTTCAAACCGCGTTATCCCCGGCGACAATCAGCGGTTATGTATCAACCGAAATGTTCATCCCAACGGTTAATCCCGCGTTGGCCACATTTCAGCCAGAGCAGCCAATTTTTGGAAGACGGGCATGGCTTGCCGATTTTTCCGAACGGCGGTCAGGATATGACGCCTCATCTTTGTCGCCGCTTACGCTCCTAAATCCATCCGAAGTTGAAAGCATCGCACCGACTCTCAATTTGATTGATGTGGGCGTTCAAAATCCTTCACTTAATTTGCAAATTTTTCAGCCAACAGTTGGCGACGCGAATTCCAATACAGGCGTGACCGCTGGTGAAGATTCATCGGGCGCAGTAATGATGGAAGCAATTCGCCAAACGACAGGAGCATCGCAATTTCCATCCATGCCCCCGCCACCGGATTTGCAAATTCAATTTAGCCAGGCAGGGATACAACCAGCGCCCGAACCGTCCTCAATTGCCCTCGGCAGTTTGGCTTTCGGATTGATCGCATTAACGCGATTGAACCAACGCCAGAGAATTTTGAAATCTTGTCATGGGGCAGCCACCTCGTAAGGCAATTGCTTGGCTTATGACACTGACACTGGCGCGAATTGCCGTTCCGATGATATGGCTCAACTGCGCTTGTCAACGATACTACGGGTCGGCTCGAACACCATCGCTCGCCGCTTCCGTTCCTCGTTGACAATGCTCGTTGAGCCAGGAAGGGGGACGGCTGGTTAGGAATTCGCGCCGGGATTTCTGACCAGTGGGGGGAAGGTGGTTATTCAATTTTGAGGCGGTCACTGGCATTGTCAGCCATGAGGCAACCCTCCGCGCGTCCGTTGGCGAGCAATGCACCGGCCACGGCGTCGCCCACGAGTTTTTCGGTTGCGTCCCGCATGGGGCGCGCTCCGAGCTTGGGATGGAAACCCTTTCGCACCAGAAACGGCAAGACCGTTTTGTCCAATTCAAGTTTGTGGCCGCGCGAGGTGAGGAACTCAACTTCCCGCGACAAAAACTTTTCGGCAATCTCCAATTGATGCTCATAGCTCAACCGGTTGAACACGAGCTTCTCGGTGATGCGCGCGAAAATTTCCGGGCGCAGGGCTTGTTGTGCGCGTGACAGAACGTGCCGTTCCAATGTCGCGTCATTGGAATGTTGCAGGCTCATCAGTTCGGCAGAGCCGATGTTGGAAGTCAGCCAGATATAAAATCCACTGAAGTCCAGTGTCTCCCCCGTCGCCACGGTGATGCGGGCTGCGTCGAGCAGTTGCAGCATAATGTCCAGCACGCGCGGATGCGCTTTTTCGGCTTCATCAAACAATAACGATCCTTCGGCGGCACGTTCACGCATCGCCCCCAAATAACCCGTCTCGCCCAGCTTCGCGCCCAACAACAAACCAAGTGATTCCTGCGTTTGAAATTCCGACATATCGAACCGGAATAATTTTTCTGCGCCAAAGATTTGCCTTGTCAGCACCACGACGGTTTCGGTTTTGCCGACACCGGTGGGACCGAGCAGCAGAAAACTTCCGCGCGGACGACCCGGTTTGGTAAGGCTGAATTCCCCCCGTTGCACCACGGAGACCACGCGCGGCAGAACTTGGTTCTGCCCGCGAATTTCCGTCCGTAATACGCCATCCAGTTTGCGGAGGCGTTCGATTTTCTCACCGTCAATAGTTGTCGTGTTCATGTCCCGCCATGATGCCTGAAAGCATTTTTCATCCTGTGCGATTTCCGCACAAGGCGCTTTTGAAAACATGAGAAGATGACCCCGTGTTCGGCGGAAGACCCCGCCGGGAAAATTAAACAACAATGATATGAAAAAAATACTGGCTCAAAAAATCGTTCCTAAAATCCGCTCGCGGCTGCGCCCGTTCCTCACCGTCGCGGCCTTGTTCGCACTCAATACGCTGCCCGCCCTGGCTCAAGGGACGGGCTTCAGTTCCACCGACTTGAAAACCGGCATCAGCAACAGCCTTGCCGTAATCATGATGTTCGGCTTCGTCCTCGGCATCTCCGCTGTCATCTACGGCGGCTTTGCCATCCGTCGCGGCGATGTTGACCAGGGCAAGATGTCCATCATCGGCGGGGCCATCATCGCGGCGGCTCCGGCGGTGGTTTATGCCTTCTATAAAATCTTCGGCCTTGATGCCAACAGCGCCGTCGGCGTCGGCAACTTTTAGCCAGCCAAACATAATCCAAATCCACGCCCACCATGAGCGCCAAAAGTGAACTTCGCCTGACCGACACCAATGCCGCGTCCGACTCCAAAGGCCGGACGTGGGGTTTGGAAGGGGGTCTCTTTTGGTGGCTCATTGGCGGCATCGGCGCGGGCATCATTGTGTTCTTTGTTTTGCTCGTCCCCATGAATTCATCGCTGACCTTATCGTTCGTCGTCGCCCTCGTGCCGGTCTCGATCTGCCTCGCCTATATCTTTGCGTTGCGGCAGGGCAAACCGCCCGGTTACGACCGCGACTGTTTTGAATACCTGATGACGGGACGCGGCTTCAGTCCCGATGTTGACCGTTCATGTTCCCATCCACTTTTATGAAATCTGAAAAATCACATCACCCCAAACACAAGCGCGAGTTCGGCGGCTGTGTTGAATTCATCCCGACGCTGCCGGATTACACCGAGTTCATTGATGCTCACCGGATATGGTGTTTTCCGATCAACCACCTGACGCACTTTGTCCTGCAAGAGAATCCCAACAGCAGCGGCCAGAAAACTTTGCCGCCCGACCAGCTCGTCCTGGTTTATCCGCCGGCAACCGTCGTCCTCAAAGGCTGGCGGCTGGAACTTCTGCTTGGCCCGCTGGTGAATGGGCGTGTGGCGCGCGTTCACGCCGAGAAACATCTCGGTGCGTTGATTCTCGAAGAAGCGTGGGTCTCCGAGATTCGCGTTCTGCTGCGCGACAACCTCATTCGGGACCGCGAAAAATTTGAAGACTTAATTTCACAACAATCATGAATCCCGGCGAACTTCAGGCAATTGAAAGCCAGCGGCAGGCGTTGCTTGGCCAGCTCACCGCCGCCGAAACCGCCTTGCGTGCCGGTCTGCATAACACACGCGGCTTCGGTGACACCGCCCGCGCGCACATGGAGCGGGCAAGGGCGCACCTCTGCGAAGCCTACATCGCCATCAACGAGAGCAAGTCTGTCCGCACCGTCCAGCAACTTGTGGATGACGTGAACCGTGTCCAGCAGGTGATGGACGATGTGCAGCGGCGCAAATCCCAACGCATCTGATTTATGTTTGAACGTCCACCCAACGGTTTTTTTGTGCGCGATTTGATGGTGTTCAACCATCTGCGGCGCGGCGGTTATGTCTCCAAGGGGTTTGTCTTTGAACCGCCCGACCTCACCAACAGTCCCATCGCCGACCTGAACGAATTTCAAGAACAACTCTGTTTGTTGCTCGCTTCGCTGCACGAAAACCAGCGGTTGCAGGTTCAATACTTTTCCGACTCGGATTACAAAACCGAACTGCTCCGGTATCAGCAGGAGACGGAACGGTTTGAAAATGTCTGGACGAAGCGTTCGCGCAACGAACGGTTCGCACGCTACTGGCAGGCGATGACCGAACGCAAACTCCGGCGGCAGCGCGTGATCCTTTATGTGTCCCGCTCGTTGGAAAACACGCCCCGGACGCTCACCTCCAATAGCGCGCTGCGCGAGTATTACCTGACCATGCTCGACCAGTTGGAAACGGAGTTCAGCCACGTTCACCATTTGTTAAAGGAGATTTTCGCCAGTGCCGGGACGCGCGTGCTGCCCATGAGCGACCTCGACCACTTCAAGCATTGCAAAAATTTTCTCAATCCGTCCCTAGCCGACCGCTTTGATTTTGATGCGGCCAGTGATTTTCAACCCGAACTTTCGATTCAGGAAAATTGCTGGCACAGCGAAGGCAACGGCCAGAGTGATTTCGGGTTTTTCATGGATGGACATTATCACTCCGTCATCGCGCTCACGCGCTGGCCGCGCACGACCTATCCCGGCATCATCCAACGCCTCACCAATCTGCGGCTGTTGGACTACGCCATCACGGTCAATGTTGATCCGCTCCCCATCACCCAGGAAATCAACAAGGAGGAAAAAGAGCATGACCGCGTAGCCGGCGACTACGCCAGTGAAAAGAAAATCTCGCTGCTCACGGTAATGGAAAAGAAGCAGAAAAAAATTCATGCGCTGATGCAGGGACAGACCATTCCGTTCAATGCGCTGTTTGTGATTCGGGTTTGGGACAAGTCGAAGGACGGTTTGAACGCGAAAGCCAGCGCCATCAAGAACGCCATCAACTCGATGAATTCGGCGCAGTATTTTGAAAGCAACCTGCCCACCACGTCCAAAAGCCTTTTCTTCCAGACCTGGCCGGGCTGGACGTGGGGACGTTATGAGCATCGCAAACTTTATTCGGAACATCGTTATCTGGCCGATATGCTGCCTGTCACCAGCACATTCACCGGCCATCTGGCAACCGCCGAGGCCATCTACGATGGCCCGGCAAACAATCTTATCGGTGTCGAAACTTTCTCCGGCTCAAAGGACAATCAATCTCCCCAGCACGCCGTGTTGTTGGGAATGTCGGGCGCGGGCAAATCTGTGACCGTTTGCGACCTGCTTTCGCAGACCGAAGGTTATTTCGCCTACACCGTCATCATTGAAGAAGGTTTGTCGTATGGCATCTACACACAGACCGTCGAACCCGGTGCGCGGCCCATCATCATTCATCCCGATGGCGACCTCACCATAAACTATTTGGACACCAAAGGACTGCCGCTGACCTCCGACCATTTGTCCGCTTCAACGGCACTTGTTGCCCGGATGATCGGCACGTCGAGTCAGGAAGATAAACAAATGCTCCGGCAGGCGCAGATCGCCAAGTATTTGAATTTGCTTTACGAGGATTCGTTTCAGGACTGGCAGAAGAAGCGTTACGGTCAGTTGCTTGACATCGCGCGTCACGCGCTCGCGTTGCAGAAATTCCGCGCCGAACGGATGCCGCCGGGCGCGACGAGCCTCGAAACTTTTGCGGACTTCAGAGACTTG
The DNA here is from genome assembly GCA_003134375.1 of Limisphaerales bacterium. Classification (GTDB taxonomy): domain Bacteria; phylum Verrucomicrobiota; class Verrucomicrobiia; order Limisphaerales; family UBA11358; genus UBA11358. The sequence continues at coordinate 91,494 of PLAY01000176.1, forward strand.
GCGGGGTCAGGACTCATATCGTCCACCGCAGAGCCACGCTTCAATGAATGGGGACGGGATTATCTCGCCCAATTCGACGAAGGAACGGTTCTGAAATTCCTAAAAGACCCCAAGACCAGCCGCGAAGTCCGCAATCTCGCTTTCGCCTATTTCACGCCGGAAGAATTCCCGACGCACCGGATGTTGCAGGAATTGATGATGCTCGATCCGGTCGGTTCGGAGCGTGAACAGATCGTCGAAATCGCCACCCTGATTCTGCCCTGGTGTCGGGACGGCAACTACGGCTGCTTGTTCGACGGCACGAGCAATCTTTCGCTTACCGGTAAGATTGCCCACTTTGAGTTGGGCTACATCCCGGAATCTGCCAAGGAACTGAAGGCGGCGGCGGGTTTCCTCATCACCAACCACGCGCGCAAGCACATCATCACGCTGCCGCGCGCATTGCGGAAACGGAACGTGTATGAGGAAGTCGCCCGCTTCCTTGACATTCCCGGTGGGCAGGAAATCGTCCAAGAGAGCTACGCTCAATTACGGAAATTCAATTGCTGGAACATTTCCATCGTGCAGCAATACGCCCGGTTCAAACAATCGCGCATCCGCTCCGCCGTGTTCGGCAATTCGCGCCAGTTTTTCATCATGCGCCAGAATGACCGCGCGGATCTGGAGGACATGGCGCAGGACATCGCGCTGCCCGAAGTCACCAAACACGCGATTATGAATTACCCGCTGCCCGACCATCAATCGGGACAGAAGTATTCGCCGTTCACTTATTTTCACACCGACTCCGGCAGAAATCTTTGCGGCACGGTTCACAACGTCTCATCGCGTGAAATGCTCTATTGCAGTTCATCCAGCGGCGAGCATTTCGATAAACGCGCCCGCGAACTGCGCCAGAGTGCCAACATCGTCGAGGGCATTATCGCCCACGCAAACCCGCAAAAGGAGGAAGCATGAAAGAATTGCACATCCTCAATCTCGGCGCGGGCGTCCAGTCCACGACCCTTTACCTGATGTTTTTGCGCGGTGTTCTCCAGCCGCAGATTGACTACGCCATCTTCGCCGATACCGGCGAGGAACCCACACCCGTTTATCGGCATCTGGAATGGCTGCAATCCTTGAACGGCCCGCGCATCTTGGTGCGTTCCATCGGCAGGCTTGGGGAAGATTTGAAGCACGGACGCAATTCCACCGGCCAGCGGTTTGCCAGCATTCCCGCCTACACCACGGACGAGCCGGGTTCGCCCAAGGGGATGATTCGCCGCCAATGCACCAAGGAATACAAGCTGGATGTCATTGAACAGACCATCCGCCACGAAATCGTCGGCCTTAAACCCCGCCAATGGTTTCCCCGCGATGAAGTCCATGTTCGGCAATACCTCGGTATCAGTTTCGACGAGGCCGGACGCGCCGCGCGTGTGCGGCTGCGCTTCGCGGAAGTTCCTTGGGCAACGCCGTTGTTTCCGCTCATCGAACGCCAAATCACCCGCGCCATGTGTCAGCAACGGCTGAAAGCCTTTGGTGTCCCCCATGAAGTCCCGCGCTCGGCGTGCGTATTTTGTCCCTACCGTTCCAACGACGAATGGCGCTGGCTGCGGGACAATGATCCGACCGGTTTTCAACGTGCCGTTGAAATTGACGTGGCGTTGCGAACGCCCGGCAATGTCGTCAACCGGAACCTTGACCAGAAACTATATGTGCATCGCTCGTGCGTGCCGCTGGCCGAGGCGTTCATCGAGAAAAAGGAATCATTCCGAGACCAGACGTTCATGGGTTTTTACCAAGAATGCAACGGCCTGTGCGGAAACTAAAACCATCAACCTTATGAAAAAATTATTATTCATCGTTCCTCTTGCTTGTGCCGCGTGTTTGTTCACCGGCTGCGCCGCCGTGACCCGAACTGCCACTGATGTCGGCCTGGGCGCGGGCGGCGCGGCCCTCGGCGGCGAACTATCCCACAACAATCCGATGGCCATCGTTGGCGGCGCGGCGGGCGGCGCTTTGCTTGGCGAGGGACTCCACGCCGCCAACGGCAAACTGAACGACCAGTCTTATCAGTCCGGCTACGACAAAGGCCGCAGTGATGCGGTGAAGCAGCAGTATTGGCTTTACGTTTCGTTGCAGCAGGCCAGAGCCGGTGACAATGGCCGGGTCCGGCTCTACGAAGTTCATTTGCCGGAGCAAGTAATTGACGGCGTGATTTTCCAGCCCACCACCCAATTTCTCCGCATCGAGCAGTAACTGCGTTACGGCCACCAGCCTGCACCCAACTATTTCCCTCAAAAACAAACAACCAAAGAAAGGACAACAAAAATGAAAAAGTTAATCGCAGTAATCGCAATCGCCCTGCCGCTGGCATTCTCCGCCCGCGCACAGTGGATCGTGTATGACCCGACCATGAACGTGGAACAAATTCTCGCCGAAGCCGAGAGCATCGCCAAATACGTCACGATGATTGACAACCAGGTGCAGCAAATCAACACGCTCACCAGCCAGTTGAGCGAGTTTAAGAATTACGAAAGTTTGTTCGGCAACCCGTCCCAAGTGGTGCTGTCAATGGTGCCTGCCCTCGACTCGGATTTGCAGAGCCTTGAGCCGGGTAAAAACCTCGAAAATCTGGTGTCAAGCGCCGACGGCAATTATGCACTGACCTACAATGATTCAGGCATCTATGCCACAGTAGGCGTCAGTTTCCAGACACCGGGCGGCCAGACCATCCAGCGACCCGCCGACCAATACAAACCGTTTGCGGCAATCAATGACACGGCCAACAACTATGTCACGGTTGCCGACAACGCGGCGCAACGGCGCGCGACCATCAAGGATCAAATCGCGCAGACGACCCAGCAACTCCAGAACGCCACCACGGATGCCGAGGTGCAGAAGTTGCACGGCGTCCTCACCAGTCTGAACGGCGACCTTGCCAGCACCGATGACGAGGTGAATCAAGCCGCGTCATCGGCAATGGTTCAGGACATCCAGAACCGGAACGACCAGCAGAAACAAATTCAGGCGTTGACCGAGCAGCAGAACGCCGAGTTCGAGGAGTCCGTCAGCAACTACACGGCGAAGTTCCAGTTGCTCAATGCGCCGGTGGTCTTCCCAACCCCGTAACCCTCAACCTGCGTTAATCATGGCCACGTTCGACAGCATCTTCCCCACATTCCTCGCCAAATGTGGTGAACTCCACACGTTGTTGTTGAGCGTGGCCTTCGCCCTTTTCATCGTCGGCGTCATCGTTACGGTGATGCACCATTCCTCGCACGATGCCATTCTGCATCTGCTCCTGCGTCTGTTGTTGCTCACGTCCTTGCTCGTGTTTCTGCCTGCTTGGGGCAATACCCTGCAAAATCTGCTGCAAACTTCCATCCTCTCCGGCTTGGGCGTTGACCCGGCCAATGTGTATCAGCAGTTCAATCAATTGCTTGTCATCAAACGCGATCCGGCCACGACCACATCTTGGTGGAATGTCATGTCGCAGCTCCACAATTTCACCACCGACTTGATCATCTCCGCCGTTCTCTGGCTCGTCGGCGAGTTCGCCTCGTTGATGATGTTTTGGGCTTACATCTTTCAGACAATCATTCTCAATCTCGGCTACGCGCTCTCGCCCTTGCTCATCGGTTTCATGGCAATTCCGGCGTTGAAGCACACCGGCAACCGCTACCTCATGAATCTTGTCGGCGTTTTGCTCTGGCCGCTGGGCTGGGCGCTCGCCGCGCTCGTCACCCAGGGCATTCTCGACTTTATGACCGACCCCAGCTTTGAATATATTGACCCGACTTCCACGCTGCCCGATCTGCAAAAAACCATCGGCGTCGCCGTCGTCGGCTTCTGGATTATTTTCAGCACCGTTGCCGCACCAGTCATTATCCAGAACGTCATCGCGCACGGCATTCAGCCCGGAGGCCCGTTGCTCGCGGGCGGTGTCAGCAGTTTTCTCCAGACCGCCGCCACCACTGCGGGCGCAGCCGCGACCGCTTCCACCGCTGGTATGCCGGCAGTGACCGCTGGCGCGGCGGGCATGGCCGCGCTGTTAAGCACCATGTCGTCTGCCGCCAACATGGGCAGCGCGGGCGCCATCATCATCGCCGGTTCCGGCCTGCCGCCGCGCTCCGCACGCGGTCGGCCCGGCGACGACATCACCGGCAACAAGGCCGTCCGCGAACTCATCGCCAAATCCAAACCCAATTATTACTGACCTATGGAAACATCTGACTTGAAAACCACGCCAACGAATTCTGCTTCGCCTTCAATGGTGGCCGTGCGCAAGCACTTTGATCCTACCCGCCTTTTGGTCCAGCGCGACCGCCTGCCGTGGTTCTGGTTTTTCTTCACCATTGCCGTGTTGCTGCTGTCGGCCATTGACCGTTACCACATCGTTTCACAGTTCAAGCAGCGCGAGCGCGTCGTCATCATTGATCCCGCCGGAACTTATTATTTAAGTCCGTTGCTTCAATTTTCGGAGGCCAAAGAGTTGCACGTTCAACAGGCCGAGTTGGCGACGCTCGCATTTCTCGAACGCAGTCCCAAAGATTTTGACAATCCCGATTTGCTCAAATTGGTGTTTCTCAAATCTGCGCTGGCCAAGGCGCAGGACGAACGTATCAGCGAGTCCGTCGAATTTCGTTCCAAGCAACTCCACCAGAAAGCTGAAATTGGCCGCATTGACATTCTCGCCACGCGCGACAACGAAGTGCTGGCCGCCGTCACCGGCCAGATCATCCGCAGCGGCATATTCCAGGACAAGGCGTTCACCGAGGCGTTTCCGTTCACGCTCCGGTTACGCTTGGTTCGCAACCCCAACATGGCGTTGAACGGACGCTTCCCAACCGCAGTAGGAGACTTCAAATATGAAATCAATCGCTAATCTATTATTACTCACCGTCACGGTGCTCACTGCCACGGTTGCGCTGGCCGATTCACCGGCCATCCATCGTGTTCTGCTCGACGACCACACGGTTGTATCCGTGCCGGTTGCGACCAACCGCGTGACCACCATCAGTTTTCCCGGCCCGATTGAAGCCATTGACGGCGCGGGGTTCACGGTGGATGGAAAAACTCCGGGGCAATTCCAACTGGCTCATGTCAAAGGCTCGACGTTTCTTTCCGTGCGCGCCCTCACTGGCAGGGCCGCCGGCAACCTGAATGTCCGCTGGAACAATTGCACTTACGTTTTCGAGTTGTCGGCCAGCGACACGCCGGCACTGTCACTCATCATGGAATCGCCGCCCGCGCCGGAGGAGTTGGGTGCAGGCCGTGCGCCCGAAGTCAGCCCGCTAAAACTTTTGGCGTTGCTCGACAAGGCGAAGGCGTTTCCGCTGTTAAAATCGCAACAGCCGGAAAGTGTCGCCGATGTCGGATTCACCACCTATGACGGCAAGCCGCTGGTCAGCGACTTCAACGACTACGAAATCCAGATTGAACAGTCATTCCGGTTCAACGCCGAGGACACGCTGGTTTTTCGTGTCGGCATCACCAACAAGACCGGCACGCCCTTGATTTATCAGCCCGACAGTTTCGCGTTGCGCGCGGGCGACCGGCTTTATCCCCAATCCATCAGCGACAGCGACGGCCACGTCCCGCCCAATGGCCGCAGCATCGTTTATTTTGCCGTCACCGGCACGCCGGACGGCGGACGCAATGAGTTGTCTCTGAAAAACCAATTCACCGTGTTGGTGCAACGACTGTCGCCGCCACCGCCGCCCTCAATCATCGTCACCAATGTTCCGGTGCGTCCCATCCGTTCACCCAAAGGCCAGCCATGAAACCACGAGATTTCCTCAATTTTTTCAAGACCAAGAGCGGCAGATTGATTGCCTTTGGTGGTTTGTTTGCGGCGGCGCTCATTATTTTCAGCGTTGTCCGCAAGCACCACCAGGCTCCCGAAGACGCGGCTTCGGCGGCGCCACTTGGCACCAACACCGTTGGCGGCAAGCCCCAGGTGGTGCAGTCGGTCGTGCGACCGATGACGGCTTTCCATCCGCCCGCAGCCAAACCGGAACCGGCTTCAGCTTCGTCCACCGCGTCATCGGCAACCTCGTCAGGTTTCCCCAACGCATCGCCACAACCGTTGCCGGTTGTTCCCGCGAACCAATTGCCAACCCTCTCGCCGATCAGTTTGTTTTCAGATAGCACGGCGGGAGTTGCCGCCCAAAAAAAGTTGAGCGCCGCGTATGCCCCGTTTGGCCGGTTGATTTCTTGCGAGACGGTCATCACGGTGGATTCGTCTTCCATGCAGACACCCATCATCGGCCTTGTCACCGAGGATGTTTATCACGCGGGCAAACTCATCATTCCCGCTGGCACCGAGGTTCATGGCACGGCCAAAACCGACCATCAACGCGAACGCATTGCCAGCGGCAGCAGTTGGACATTGGTTTGGCAGAACGGTGAAGAAATGCAAATCAAGGCCATCGCGCTTGACCGAGAATTTGAAAACAACACCAATCAAACCGGTTGGAGCATCACGGACGGCAGCGCCGGGTTGCGCGGTGAACTCATCAAGTCGGACAGTCTCGCGGAGATAAAATTGTTCGCCGCCACGTTCCTTTCCGGCGCGGCGGGTGCGCTGACCGAAAAACAGCAGACCATCTTTGGCCCCATCAACAGTCCCACGCTCAACAACGCGCCGTTTGCGGGCGCGCAGGATGTTCTAAAAATCTACGCGCAGCAAATCTCCGATTCGATTCAGAAGGACGGGTTTTACATCCGTGTGCCGAGTGGAAAACAGTTTTACCTCTACGTCCTGCAAACCCTGGACCGCGCCGATGCCTCCGTCGGCGGCGCGGCCATCCCGGTCGCACCAGAAATAGATGAACCAACCAAAACCACATCAACACCATGAAAATGCTCCGCTTTATTCCACTCCTGTTTTTGACGGCGTGTTCGACCGCGCCCAAGCTGACGCTGTTTCCGCAGCCACCGCTCGCGGACACGGATAATTCCAATGTCCGTTATCCCGAAGTGATTCATGCCTATCACGTCGGGCGCTATGCCGACCCGAATGACGGTCTGGTGATGCACGAGCAGCACGTCGTTTATCGCGTCGAGGAAAACACGCGCTGGGATTTGCATCCCGCCACCATTGGGGGCAACGCATTTTCCCCCGCAGCACCGTCATCTCACGACGCGGCGTTCAGTCCGGTGCCAGTCAACGATGCGATTCTGGCCGAGGTCAATTCGCAGCGGTTCGCCACCACTCAAATCATGGTGCAAGCCCGCACTTTGTCGGCGGCACTGATGCAGTTTCAAAGCGCGTTGCAACAGACCCAAACGAATTTGCAGCAGACGGCGGCGTTGCGCGCAACGGTGGGCGAAATGAAGCAGCGGCTCGCCGCGCTCGAAGCCGCGCAGAGCCAGCAACCGCCATTTGCAACCGCCACGACCACCAACGAACCGGCTGATCCGTTGAGTCCCTAAAACAATTTTACGCTTTGTCGGCAACTACGCCGGCAATCTTAAAACATAAACAACAAATCAAACCTCATTATGAGCACAACAAAAACGAAACCCGCGCCCAATGGCGCTTCTGGCGCCGGTGCGCCCCCGCAACCCGTCAACTACCGGATCAATCCCGAAGTGGAAGCCAAAATTGACAATTGGATTACTGAGAAACCCAAGGATTGGCAATACATCCAGACCATGCCCCGCGACCGGCTCGAACGCACCGTCGTCCTGAACGAAGTGCGCCAGCTTGAACGGCAGCAGCGTATGCGTGAAGGCATGATGGAGCGCATCAATGCCAATCCCGATCTCAAGCAAGCCTACGAAATTCTGGTCAAGGACGTGCCCCAAGACCAGCGCGAGGAGGTCATGTCCCAGATGGCGCGGCAGAAACAGCGCACCGTTGCCCGCACACAAACCCAGGAACAAACAAAAGGACACGCAGTCGGGGTTTGATTTGCCATCGTGCCGGTCTGGTTCCGGCAACGGATTCCAGACCGGTTTTGGCAGCCGGAGCAGATTAGTTTTCGTGGCAATGAAAGGCATTCACACATGGGCATTAAAGATGCTTACATTGGAGCGTTAATTGTCGTGCCGGTGGCTTTTGTGCCGGGTTTATATGCAAGCTGTTGTCCAGCATGGCGCGCGCAGTGGCAAGTTTCTGGACACTTGGCTTCAGAAACCGAGCGTCCTTCGTTGTCTTCACAGAGCGTTTTTCATCTTCAAGAAAACAGGTCTAAATCGTTTTCAACCGCGTTTCCGGGATCGAAACGCGCCCTGTATAAATTAAGGGGGACGATGCCATGCTCCCCCGGAATCCCATTGGCCGGAACGTTTCCCGTTTGCGTTCCGAAAAGAACTGGTCACAGCAGGATCTGGCGACGCAGTTGCAATGCAAGGGAGTGGATGTCAGCCGGGACATGCTCGCCCGTGTTGAGCTGGGCATTGCCAAGGCGAGCGTTGATTTTCTCCTCGGTGTTCAAAAGGTTTTTTGCCTGCCCATCATCCGGTTTTTCTCAAAACAGATTCAAGACTTGGACGCAATGTATGCCAAGCCTGTCGCCGACCAACCGCCCGCTCCCGCAAAGAAACCCCGGCGAAAAAACTCCCGTCGCAAATGCCAAAAGTTGACAAAAAAGCGACCGCCGATATAGATAACCAGTTGGAACTTTTTGGTTCCAACCGCACATACCATGAACATGCTGACCCAATACGGACGAATGGCCGAGAAACACTGGCGCGAACATTGCCCGCACCTGGTGCGCGACTTGGAGGCGAAAGGACAGTTGCACACGATGTTGCTGGAGGCCGAGGAGAAGACGAAGGACGAGATGATCGAACTGACGCAGCAGTTCACCAAACAGGGGCTGACTCCGCAGCAGGCGCACGACCGCGCCTGGGAAATGGTGCGGGAGGAATACATCCTGCTGCCGCCCGAAATGGTGACGAGTTAGTCCTCAATCAAAACTGTTATCGGATTTCCCCCGCCGATGGCCTTGGCGCCGGCTCGCCAAAGGAAAAGTTCCGCACCAACCTGGCCGCGATAAAGCTGGTTCACAGATTGCACGCCGAAAACCAACCAGCCAACCAAGAGGAGAAATCCGCGCTGGTGCGCTATGTCGGCTGGGGTGCGATGCCCCAGGTGTTCGACGTGGACAGCACGAACTGGCACAAGGAACAAATCCAGCTTTCCGAAGTCCTGTCCGACGCGGAACACCGCTCCGCCCGCGCCACCACCCTTAACGCCCATTACACCGCGCCCGTCGTCATCCAGGCCATGTATCAGGCCGCGCAACGGTTCGGCTTTCAAGGCGGCAACATTTTGGAACCGGCGTGCGGCATCGGCCATTTCATCGGCCTCATGCCCGATGATATGCTCCGGCGCTCCGCAATCACCGGCATTGAAATTGATCCGCTGACAGCCCGGATTGCGAAGGCGCTTTATCCTGATGCCGACATCCGCGAGCAGCCGTTTGAAAAGTCCAAACTCACGGACGAATCTTACGACCTCGCCATTTCGAATGTGCCGTTCGGGGATTACACCGTCCATGATCCGCGCTGGAACGATTACAAATTTTCCATCCACGATTATTTCTTTGCCGCCGCGCTGGACAAGGTGCGTCCGGGCGGGCTGCTCATGTTCGTCACGTCCCGGCACACGCTGGACAAGCTCGATTCAACCTTGCGTGAAACACTTTCCGGCAAAACCGAGTTCCTTGGCGCAATCCGTCTCCCCAACACGGCGTTCAAGAAAAATGCCGGCACGGAAGTGACCACCGACATTGTGATGCTCCGCAAACTGCGCACCGGTGAATCACCGCGCGGCCCCGCTTGGAAAATGGCGACAGATTTTGCCAATGACCGGCAGGAAAAGTTTTCCATCAACGAATACTTCGCCACCCATCCCGAAATGATGTTGGGCCAGATGCGGCTCGCCAGAGGAATGTATCGGGACGGTGAGCCGGTGCTGGTGCCGGACGACCGCGAGTTGGGCGCGGCGCTGGCACAGGCGGTTGCCCGGCTGCCCCAAAACATTTACGAAACCAAAACCCAATCCGCTGGCGAAAAAGTTTTTGATCCGGCCATTCCCGCGCCGGATTACATCAAGCCCAATGCCTATTGTATCCACGAGGATGGCCGGTTGTGTCTCAACGAGGATGGTGTCTTGCAACCATTGGACGATCTGCCGGTCGAAACGCGCTCGCGGATTCGGCGGCTGATTGCCGTGCGGGACGCGGTGCGGGATTGTATGCGCTCGCAGCTCGATGGCAGCGGCGAGGGGCAGATGGTCGAGGCGCGCGAGCAACTCAACTTCGCCTACGACCGTTTTATTTCCAGGTTCGGCTCCATCAATGCCCCGATCAATCAACGGGCGTTTCATGGCGACCCGGATTTGCCGTTGCTGCTTTCGCTGGAAAGCTACGACGAGGAAGCGAAAGTAGCGGTCAAAGCCGCGATTTTCCGCGAGCGCACCATCCATCACAAACAGCCGGTTGAATCGGTCGGTTCACCCAAGGAAGCCTTGCTTGTATCGCTGAATGAAAAAGGCCGGGTGGACTTGGCACACATGGCTGGTTTGCTGTCCCGTCCGGCAGAGGAATTCTTGCCGGACTTGAAAGGGATGGTTTTTCTCAACCCGGAAACCAAACAATGGGAAACCGAAGACCAGTATCTTTCCGGCAATGTCCGCGAGAAACTCGTCGCCGCCGATGCCGCCAGTGTCGCCGATGCCCGCTTCCGTGAAAATGTCGAGGCGTTGAAATCGGTGCAGCCGCAGGATTTGCCCGCGACCGAGATTGACGTGCGGCTGGGCGCATCCTGGTTGCCGCCCGCAGACGTGCAGCAGTTCGTCCACGAGTTGCTCGCCGTCCCGTCCGGGGTTGAGGTCGGCCACATCCACGCGCTCGGCTCGTGGCATATCACCGCGAATTGGGAGGCGAAGGGCGCGACCGCCAACACCACCGATTGGGGAACAAATCGTTACACCGCCCTCGAACTCATCGAGGAAACGCTGAATCTTAAAACCCCCACCGTTTATGATTATGTGGACAAGAAGCCCGTCGTCAACGCGCAGGCGACCGAGGCCGCGCGGGAAAAACAGGAGCGCATCAAGGAACGGTTTTCAAAATGGATATGGTCGGATGACGACCGGCGGGAACGGCTTTGCCGCCTTTACAATGACACCTTCAATCATTCGCGGGTCCGCACGTTCAACGGCGAACACCTGACGTTGCCGGGAGCCAGTGCGGCCGTGCAACTTCAAGGACACCAAAAGTCGGGTGTGTGGCGAACTTTGCAGACACCAAACATATTGCTCGGCCACGTCGTCGGCGCGGGCAAGACCTACACGATGGTTGCCTCTGCGATGGAACTGAAGCGGCTGGGGCTGGCACGCAAGCCCCTGTTTGCCGTTCCTAATCACATGCTCGGCCAGTTTTCCAGCGAACTGCTCATGTTGTATCCGGGTGCAAACATCCTCGTGGCGGGCAAGGAGGACTTCGAGGCGCAGAACCGCAAGAAACTTTTCAGCCGCATCGCCACCGGCAATTGGGATGCCGTCATCGTCACGCACTCCGGCTTTGAGCGCATCCCGCTGTCACGCGAAACCCAGGAACGCTTTTTCAAGGAGCAGTTGGAGGAATTGGAAAAAATTAAACGGGAACACGCCGACCCGGACAACCGGCGCTTGGTGAAGGAACTCGAAAAGGCCAAGAAACGTCTGGAAGCCAAACTCGAATCCCTCGCCGCCACGCATAAGAAAGACAACACGCTGACTTTTGAGGAACTAGGCATTGACCGGCTGTTTGTGGACGAGGCGCATTATTTCAAAAACCTGTTTTACGTCTCCAAGATGACGCGCATTGCCGGCCTGCCGCAGACCGCGAGCGAACGCGCATTCGATATGTATTTGAAAGTTCGTCATGTTCAATCCGTGAACAATGGCGGCGGCGTGGTGTTTGCCACCGGCACACCCATCGCCAACAGCATGGCCGAGATGTTCACCATGCAACGCTATTTGCAGCCGGACGACTTGAAAAAACATAACCTGAATCATTTTGATTCATGGGCCGCCACCTTCGGCGAGCCGGTGACAGCGATGGAACTTTCCCCGGACGGCGCGGGCTACCGGATCAACACGCGCTTCGCCCGGTTCGTCAACGTCCCGGAGCTGATGCAGATTTTCCGGCAGACGGCGGACGTGCAGACCGCGCAGATGCTCAATCTCAAACGTCCGAAACTGGAAGGGGAGAAACCGGCGATCCGCAATGCGCCGGCCTCTCCTGAATTAAAAAAGTTTGTCGAGGGGCTGGCCAAGCGCGCCGAGGCGTTGAAAACCGGGCGGGTTGACCCGCGCGAGGACAACATGCTCAAAATCACCACCGAAGGCCGCAAGGCCGCGCTGGATTTGCGCCTGATGAAACCCGGCCTGCCGGACGACCCGCAGAGCAAAGTTAATCTCGCCGTGGAGAAAATTCATCAGATTTGGGAGGCGACCAAGGATGATCGTTTGGCGCAACTTGTGTTTTGCGATTTGTCCACGCCGCAAGACCGGGGCTTTTCCGTTTATCGTGACGCAGCAGACAAATTGAAGCGCCTGGGCATACCGGAAAACGAAATCGCCTTCATTCAGGATTATGATGCGGACAACGCGAAGGTGGCGCTTTTCCGTTCCGTTCGCGCGGGCAAGGTTCGCGTTCTGTTTGGCAGCACACAGAAGATGGGTTCCGGCACCAATGTCCAAGAACGTCTGATTGCGCTCCACCATCTGGATGCGCCGTGGCGACCCGCCGACGTGGAGCAGCGCGAGGGACGTATTTTGCGGCAGGGCAATCGAAATGCCAGCGTGCAGATTTATCGTTACGTCACGGAAGGCTCGTTCGATGCCTACATGTGGCAGACGTTGGAAACCAAGGCCAAGTTCATCGCCCAGGTGATGAGCGGAGACATGACCATGCGCCGCCTTGAAGACATGGACTCCGCTGCTTTGACCTATGCCGAGATCAAAGCCATTGCGTCCGGCAATCCGCTCGTCATCGAAAAAGCCCAGGTGGATGCCGAGTTGATCCGGCTGACCCGGCTGCGCTCTGCCCATGCCGAGGAACAATATCGCATCCGTAGCAGCCTGCGTCATTCGCACGAGGAGGTTGAGACTTGGACGGAACGGCTGGCAAACTTGCGCGAAGATTTAACCGGGCGGCAGGATACATCCGGCGACCGGTTTCGCATCGAATTGGACAAGCAGGTTCTGGATAATCGCGGAATTGCCGGGGAGTTGCTTTTGCGGCGGGCGGAGAAAACTAAAACTCGTTTTGGCGAGGACATCCGCATCGGGCGGTTCGCTGGTTTCGATATGTTCATCCGTTCCGGTTTCAACAATACCGCTGAACTCGTCCTGCGGGGCAAAAACAGTTACAGCAGCCGCGTTACCGATACGGCCTTGGGCACCATCCGTTCGCTGGAATCCGAGGTGCAGGGTTTTGAGGAGCGCGCCGCGCGGCTGGAAACCGACATCCGCGATTCACGAAAACGCGGGGTTGAACTGGAAGCCAAGGTTGGCGCACCCTTCGAGAAGGAGGAACGGTATCATCATCTGGTCAAACGCCAGTCGGAAATCGAGGATCAACTTGACCTCACCAAGAATCAGGCTCCCAACCAGCTTGAAGCCGCTGAAAACACCGAGGCCATCGTCGAAGGGGAGCAGCCCGATAAAAACGAAACCATCAAAACCAAACCCGCCCGGAGAATGAAAGTGTGAGACAAGGCAACATCATTGTAGAACGTATCCGCCTCCTGTGCGAGTTGCGGGGAGGTATGCGGAGGAAATTGCCTCGGAGCAGTGGCAAAATTCTTTTGTGAACGTCAGTCCAACATTGCCAGCGAACACCGACGGGCTTGATAGCGGCAGCCGTTCCGCGCCGCATCGCGCAACCCAATTCATGGCCGACCGGGATGGTGATTTGCCGGTCTGGGTTCGCGCGCCAAAGCGCGGGCATGAATTTTATTCCGGCTGCTCGCGAGCAAAACTCTACGAATGGGCGGCCAAAAGTTTTATTCGATCCGTCTCCATTCGTGAACCCGGACGGATAAAAGGCGTCCGGCTTTTCCATCTTGCCAGCCTTCTGGCATTCATCGAGCGGTGTGAAGTCCGAGCGAATTCCGACCAAAACGACACCGGCAAACAACCCTGAACAAGGGTGGATTTATTATTGCTGCCAAGCCGGGCCTACGAGTGGGCGTTCAAAGGGTTCATCCACCGGCATCAATTCGTGAACTCAAACGGATAAAAGGCATCCGGTTTTTCCCTCTTGTCGGCATTCTGGCATTCATCAAGCAGTGTAAAATTCGGGTGGATTCTAACCCAAATGACATCGGCAAATAACCCTGAATAAAGGTGGACTTGTTGCCACTGGATGTTGCCACTAGACCCATAAATCCCATAAAACCATTGAAAATCAAAGTGGCGGAGAGAGGGGGATTCGAACCCCCGATACGGTTTAACCCGTATAACGGTTTAGCAAACCGTCGCCTTCAGCCACTCGGCCATCTCTCCAATAACCAATAGAATCAAGGTGTTTATGAGTTTTCAGACACCTTGAAAAACTTTGCATTTGACATTTGCCGACACTTTGCCGACATTAAAGGGCATGAACGCAACCAAAGAACGGAACTGGACGCCGGTTAAGGGCGAGCAATTCGAGGCTGTCAGCGTTGGCAATGTCACGGTGAAACTCTACCGTCGCCGACGCCTAACCGCAAACCGAAAAAAGAAGCGGACAATTTACGAGCTGGCCGACTACACCAGCGGCGTGCGCCGGTTGCGCGGCTTCACCGATCACGGCGGCGCCCGCAAGGAAGCCGAAAAAATCGCCCGCCAGCTTTCCAGCGGTGACGCGACGGCGGCAACCATGCGGAACAGTGAGGCGGCCAGTTACGGGCGGGCGGTTGAATTGCTGCGTCCAACCGGAATTGCCCTGGAAGTGGCGGCGGGCATCGTTGCGAAGGCTGTTGAGATTCTCGGCGAGGACCGCATCATCGAGGCGGCGCATTTTCTCAAACGGCACGGAGCTTGCCAAGTGACGCGCAAGCGCGTTGCCGACGTGGTAGCCGAATTGATTGCAGCCAAAGAAGCGCGCGGCAAATCGGCGCGTTACACCGGCGACCTGTCCGCACGGTTGAACCGTTTCGCCAAGTCGTTTGCCGTGGACATTAGCACGGTGACGACCGCCGAAGTGCAAAAGTGGCTGGACGGCCTGAAACTCTCGGCGCAATCGGCGCGGAATTTCCGCACGGTTATCGGCACGCTGTTTTCTTTCGCCGAGTCACGCGGTTACATTTTCAAAGGCGGCAATCCAATCGAGGGCACGGAACAAATCACGGCCAACGGCGGCAACATTCAGATTTTCACCCCGGACGAAATCACCGCGTTACTCAAAGCCGCGACGCGGGAATTTTTGCCCATCATTGCGCTTGGCGCGTTCGCCGGATTACGCACCGCAGAAATTGAACGGCTGGAATGGAAAGACGTGGACTTGACCGGCGCGTTTATCACCGTCGCCAGCGACAAAGCCAAGACACGATCACGGCGGCTTGTGCCTGTCCTGCCGAATCTCGCGCAATGGCTCGCGCGTTACGCCCGGCGCAAGGGCAAAATCTGGAAGGGCACAACCAACGATTTACAGGACGCACGCGCAGCTTGTGTGAAGGCGGCAAAGACACCATGGAAAGATAACGGCTTGCGGCACAGCTTCATTTCCTACCGGCTGGCCAGCATTCAAAACGCCGCGCAAGTGGCATTGGAAGCGGGCAACAGCCCGGCAATGGTGTTCAAACACTACCGCGAGATTGTGAAGCCCGCCGCCGCCGTAACTTGGTTTGCCGTCGCGCCAGAGCAACCAGCCAACATCGTGAACCTAAAAGGAAAGGCCGCATAATGAAAAACAAAACGCAACGAACAACAGAGCCAATAAAATACCCGCTGACACTCAAAAAGTTTTTAATCCTTATGCTTCCCGCGCTTTACAACAAGCCCAAGCGACGCGAGGCCGCATGGCGCGTGTTTCGCAACAGCGACCACGCTCTAGGCCATCATTTTAGTATTCAGGGCGGCAAGTGGTGGACAATGAAACAACTGGCAGACCACATAAATAAAACAAAAGAGATTCCAGACGAGGGCATTTACTGGAATCTCGCTAAATCCTTTGGTTCTTGGTATGGATATTGGCGGCCACAAACGACAAGCGACCAGAACAAGCAAAAGGCACTCAAACGCCACAAAAAAACCGGCGCACGGCCAAACCGCGTTGCCTTGAAAGAAATCTCAAAGAGCCTATTGACATAATTTTTTCGCCGTAAAGTTACCTTTAGCACAAGCCGCCTTGCACTTTTGCAGGGCGGTTTTTGTTTTTCTACCATTCCCCCCGCTGAATCGTTCAAAACGCCACGCGCAAACGGCCAAAAGTTACCTTTTGCAGGCCGCCCGCGAGACGCCGCCTTGCGACACGTCGAGTATTTTTGCGGGCATGGGAAAAAAATATTCGACACAAAACGCGGCAGCAAAACCCGCCGCTGAACTTCTTACGGATGCACAGGCCGCCGAGATTTTAACGGTTGAACCAAGGACGTTGAGGCTTTGGCGGAACACTCGCCAGCTTCCTTTTCTAAAAATCACTTCGAGGGTTATCAGGTATCGGCGCGCCGATCTGGAAGCCTGGCTGAACCGCACGCGCACCGTCATTTCGTAAAACTTGGACTTCTTTACATGGGTAGATGATGAAAAGTTTTTTACGATTCTCCAAGGCCAGTGGCTCGACAAAGAGGCGCGTTGAAAATTTTGTCCGCCGTGGCGAACGCGCTACGCGCCGCGCTCTGACATCCTCAAAACGCCGCGAGCTTTACAATCTTGAAAGGGTGGGAAGCGTTGAATGACACCCTACAATTTCCGCTTCCGTTGCTGGCTTATGGAAAAAACGCGAACGAACGGCTCGAAGCCTCGATCACCTACGCGACCATCGCCACCGGGATGCACCGGGTAAAAATTCTTTCGCCGTCACAAGTTGCGGAAGAATTGTCCGGCGTCGAACTTCCGAAACCCAACCGCGAAATCACCGCCGAGGAAATCAAGATCATGGCGCTTGGTTGCGCGTTTTGTGGCGTATGCGCTGCGGATAGCACCAGCGGCGCGCGTTGGCGTTTTGTGAGATTCAAAGCAGTAGAAGAATTTCTGCAATCATGGAAATCAAAAGGCCGGTCAATCCCGTGGACGCGCGTTCCGAAAGCGATGGTGTTTGAAGCCCGCGACGGCAACGCGAAAACCTACCAGCGATTCTCGGCGCTCTGCGCGGTCAATGCGGCCATCGGCTCGAAACCGTTTGCCATCGTCACGGCCAACCGCGTGCGTGCCGGGATGGGTGGTTACGCCAGCGGCAAGGTTTTGTTTGCCAAAGATGGAACAGTCACCCACGCCGGCGCGGTGACTCTATCCGAGCGCACGGATGGATGGACACCGCCAACGCGAAGCCAGGCCCGCACGCTGCTGGACAACCTTGTCAGGAGCGGATTGGCGCACAGGTTCAACGAATACCACGGTGGGTTGACCTACTACTCAAAAGACCTGTCGGCGGAAAAGATTGCCGAAACCCTGCTGCTTCGCGCCAATCGAAAAGCGTCAAATCCGAAACTGCAAAAGCTTTCGGAAGCCATCCGACAAGCCAAACAGGACGGCGTTCTATTAAGTGGCGAACTTTTGCCGCAGTCGCCACATAATACAGACTCGCCACATAATAGAGAAGTCGCCACCCAGTCGCCACCCGGTAGCCACCCAATCGCCACCCAGTCGCCACATAATGCTGCTTCTTATGCTTCTCTTAATGCTTCTTCAAATGCTTCTCTCAATGCGGGGGCGAGCGCTCTTTCTGAAAAAATGGAAGAAAAGCACTTTAATGCGCATGACGATTGGACACCCGAACAGCGAGCCGAAGCCTTCAGACAATTACGGGATGCAGTGAACGGAAAGCCATGAACACCCCGCCGGAAAACGTTTCGGAAGTCTCCTTTTACCGCGCCTTCAAGCAAGCAAGCTGGCGATTGCCGAAGAACCCTCTGATTCACCAATCAAAGCCATTTCCGTTTCCCGTCATGAAAACCGACCATGATCTTGAAAGTGCCTTGTGCGCGGCGCTGGACACGCTGCCCAAGTGCCGGAACGCCGCCGCGACCATCGGCCAGCGGCTCGGCGTCTCGGCGCGTGAGGCTGGCCTGCACAGCCACAGGACGCGCCGCCGGGTGTTCCATGATGGCCGCGGCCAGGTTGCCGCCGGCGAACTGGTGACACGCCTGCCAGCCAAAGGCGAAACAGTTCATTTCCTGATGGACGGAAATTTCCGGTTGTCTGATGTCATTCCGATAATCCAGCAACACATCGGCCAACCGTGCCGCCTGACAATTTGCACCCTTGGATTAAATAACGACACGACAGACCAGCTTGCCGCCATGCTGAAGGCCGGAACGCTGGCAGAATTGCGGCTCGCCTTTTCGTCCTATTTCAAAGCCAGTGACCCGGACACCGCCGTCTATGCCGTGCAAACGTTGACCAGACAAGGCGCGACCGTTGCCGTCGAGCGGTTGCACGCCAAGTTGCAGCTATATCAGCCAGCCAAAGGCCGGGCCCGCTACGTCCTCGAAACGTCCTCGAATCTCCGGTCCTGCCAATGCGTTGAAGTCGTCAGCGTGACCAACGACCCCGGCTTGTATCGCTGGCATGATCAGTGGCTGACCGGATTTTTTAACCGTAACTCCATCAAATTATGAGAAAGAAAAACACCACGACCCCACGACCGCCCGCGCCCGCCGCCGCCATGATTGACGCCGAAAAGTTGGCAGAACTGGCGAACCTGACAAAGCGGCGACTCTACCAACTCGCCGAGGAAGGCAAAATCCCCCCGGCAACGAATGGCCAGTTTCCATTACTCGCCACCCTCAAAGCGTTATTCAGTTTTTACCAACGGGATGGCGAGGAAATTCAAAAGGAGAAACTGAAAAAGTTGACCGCCGAACGGCAGCGACTTGAACTAAAACTGTCAAAGGAGCAAGGCAAGCTGATGGGAACCGCCGAAGGTTGCCGACAAGTCAGCGAGGCAATGGCCCTCATTTTCTCCGACATGGCGCGCGACGCGGCGGAATTGCCGCCAAACTTGGCAGGGAGAACGGCCGTAGATATTGGAATCATTCTTTCCGCCCGGATTGAAAAACACCGCAAGGAATGGGCGGATAAATTCGACGCCATCGGCCAATGAAAACCGCCGAAACAAAAACCGCAACGTGCCGCTGCTGTCAGGCGCGATACGAATACACCGAGGCCAACCGCCATTTGCTTTTGCCGTTTCTGTGCTGGAAATGCACCGACGCGGCCAATGCAAAATTTGAAAGCCAACCGCCCCGCCGCCGTGAACGGATATTTTTCACCAAGCTTTGAACGACGACCCCGACATCACGCCGGAAATGCCGCTCGCATTTGACGAGGCCGGGCATCCCGTCGCCGTGTCGCCGCCGGTTTATGAGACGCCGGACGAAACCCAGGACGACCAACCCGGCAAGATAACACTGGCCGACATTCCCGACTTGCTGCTTTGCGGCGCACAGGACGATCACGACACCGCCGGCCGCGCCGCCATGCTCGGCTATATCCTAAAATCTCAATTTGCTCCGCAATCCCTTGACGAACTCGGCTTGCGGCTCGGTATTTCAAAGCAGGCCGCGCACAAGCGGTTGACGACATTTCGGCGTAAATGCGCGGAAATACTCGCTTTTTAACGCCGCTAGGTTGACGGCGCGGCCATAGGTGTATGAATGAAACAATTTCAAATCTGGCGGCAGAGCTAAAAGCCGCGATCACCGGCACGAGGCCGACGCCCAAATTTCCAACGGAAAATTCGGCAAGAATCATCTGCGAGCTTGCACTTGACGAAATAAAAAAACTGGACGGCTTGCAAGACTACCTCGACGGCGAGGAAAAATGCGTGGCATTGCAGCATGACCTTAATTTCGTTCTCGTGCCTGGACTGGCTGACCGACTTTATCAGCAACAATTTGATTCTCATTCAAAACTCGCCAGCACCGGGAAAAGTTTGAGCGAAATTGATCGTGGCCGCGACCGCGAAAGCTGGGTGCAAGACGTGGCAAGTAGGAAGTCAGCAGCGGAGAACGCCTCACTCCAACTGTCCGGCAAGCTGCAACCCTTCCGGCGCAAAATTTCCGAAATTGCCGTGCAAACATTGAACGAGCACGCCGCCAAACTCATGCTCGCCGAATCCAAACTGGGCGCGGCCTATGGTTTGCAATACGACGAAAGCCCGGCTCTGAAAAAACTTCGCGCTCTGCAAAATTACATCACCCACACCGCCCCGGCCATCGTCACGAAACTCCTGAAATAAATTTATGGCAAATTCCTACACCACCACAATCGCAACAATGGTTACGACTCTTTGCCGCGAAGGGCAGCGCGTCGCGCAAAGCAAACTCGCCCCGCTGACGGCTTACGGCACGCTTCTACCGATTATCGGCGAACCGTTCCGAGCTGGCTTGGATTCGGTAGTCCCCCTTGTGACCGCCGCGCCCGCAACCCAGATTCTAGGCCGGACTGACGCCGCAATTTTTCAGGCCGACGGCACGGTGACGAATCCCGTTTCTTGCGCGCACAAACTTTTCCTTCAAACGATTAACGTGGAAAACGCCGCCTACCAATCCGGCAACCGCATTGCCTACGCCGCAAGTTTCGCGATGAATCAGCTTTGCAACGCAATCGTTGACTATGTTAAAGCGAACGTGACTTCTGCAACATTCGGCGCGGCGGTGGTGACGAAGGCCGCAGCAAGCTGGGGGCAAGGCGATTTTTCCGCGCTCGCCGCCAGCCTCGACGCCCCGCAGCGCGCCATTGTTTTCGACAAAGCCTATGCGATGCGGACGCCGACGACCTGGCTTCCGGCTTCCGGCAACTGCGCGGTTTATGAGTGCAACCGGTGGTCAACTGCCGGCACAAACATCACCGGATTTTGCTGCACTCCCCAAGCTTTCGTTTTCCGGCACGCAACACCCGACTCGACCGCCAGCCAGCGAAAGGTTGTATATGCAACCAGTTTGCAGTTGCCCCAACTGGGCGGAATCGAAATTGAAGTCAGCACTTGGTTTGCCCTCGACACGCGAACCCTTTGTGCGGCTTAAGCCGAGCCCGCCAGCAGCTGGTCGTAGCAGACGGGGCTCCGTGGATTTGGAACGTGGCACAAGACCGCTGGGCCGGGGCGGAGGAAGTGCTGGATTTTTATC
>PLAY01000024.1 GCA_003134375.1 Limisphaerales bacterium
GGGAACTATTGAGATGCACACTAATATACCCAATTCCAGGAAATGTCAGGTTTTGAGCAAGGAACGTTATTGCAGCAGGGGCCGGCGGTGGATATGATGGGCAACCGAATTTGAGAAACCAAGTGACGGCAAACGGATTGAATAAGTTGAAACGAAAGACATGATATGGAAACCAAGCGATTCATCGAGAAGGATCCCCAACTGCAAAAGGACGATTTGATCGTCATCACCGGCGCCGGCGGCTTCATCGCCGGCAACCTGGCCCGGTATTTCAAGAACAAGGGCTTCACCCGCATCCGGGCCGTGGACAAGAAGCCGCTTTACGAATGGTATCTCAAGGTGCCGGGGGTCGAGTCGCTTTGCCTCGACGTCAGCCGCGAGGAAAATTGCAAACGTGTCTGTGAAGGCGCCGTCGAGGTTTATCAACTGGCCGCCGACATGGGCGGCATGGGCTTCATCGAGCGGTTTCGCGTGGAATGTCTGCGCAGCATTCTCATCAATACGCACATGATCGAGGCCGCCTATCGTGCCGGGGTCCGCAACTACTTTTATTCCTCGTCGGCCTGCGCCTACAACGTCCTGTTGCAGCAGGATCCCAAAGTCCGCGCGTTAAAGGAATCCGACGCCTACCCGGCCATGGCCGAGCGCGGTTATGGCTGGGAGAAACTTATTTCGGAAATGTTCTGCCAGGAATACTGGGCCGAGCGCGGCATGAAAACGCACATCGCCCGCTTTCACAACGTCTATGGGCCGAATGGCACCTGGGACGGCGGACGCGAGAAGGCCCCCGCCGCGCTCTGTCGCAAGGTCATTGAGGCCATTGACAAAAAGGACCTGAACATCACCATCTGGGGCGATGGCACGCCGACGCGCAGTTTCATGTACATTGACGACTGTGTGAAGGGCATTGACATGATCATGCATTGCGATGAGTTGATTGCCACGCCCATCAATCTCGGTTCCAGCGAACTCGTTTCCATCAACGAACTGCTGTCCAAGGTGGAGAAGATTGCGGGTGTGAAACTCAAACGGCATTACGACCCGGATGCACCCCGTGGCGTGGCTGGCCGCAACAGCGACAACACCTTCATCAAGAAAATGCTCAAGTGGGAACCCAAAACACCGCTGGATGAAGGCCTAGCCGTCACCTACAAGTGGATCCAGGAGCAATACCACAACCGGAAGAAGGGCAAACGCGTGGTGGAATGAAAAAACCGCCGTTGGTCGCCGAAGTCATCGGTGCCATTCCCAACCGCCTGCAACTCGCGGGTGGGTGGATTGATCAGCCGTTCGTCTCCCGGTTCAATCCCCGGCCGCCCGGTTCCATGGTCGTGGTGGCGCTGGAGCCGACCTTTCGCGTGATGGATCGTTCCGGCTGCGCCAGCGGCACGCGTGCCGTGGCCACGAAGTTGTGGAAAGGCCGTTTGCCAAACCGCTCGCTGGAGGAATTGGTCCGCGAACTTTACGAAGCCGAGAACAAAGGCAAAGCCAAACCGAGCGGATCGCAGGACATGATCGGGCTTATTTATCCCGGCATCAACCGACTGGACTACGATTTCGCGGCCAATGGCGGCGTGTTCCCGTCACACATCGAGATGCTGACCCGCGCACGGCCAGCGCGCTGGCTCGAAAAAGTCCTGCATCTGCTGCCGGTTGAGCCGCGGCCGGAAGGCTACAATCCGCTGGGTGTAAAACACCTCAACCCGGAATGGATCGCGCGTCTTGGCCGGACCGGCAAGGATTGCTTTGATGCCATCCGCCGGATGGATATTGAGGCTTTGGGCGCGTCCCTGAATGATTGCATGGTGTGCTGGGAAAAAATTCTGCCTCACATTGTCCGGCACCCGACGTTGAAAGTGGATCTCAAGGCAATGCTTCGCGTGTACCAGCAGCGTTATTCCGGAGCGATGTTCTCCGGTTGCGGTGGCGGTTATCTTTTGGTCGTGTCAAGGAAACCGGTGCCGGGAACATTTCAGGTCACCATTCGAATTGCACCATAATGATTGCCCCCGCAAGACAGATTGTTGTCACCGGCGTCTTCGATGATTTCCTTTCGATTCACCTGCGGTTTCTTGAAGAGGCCGCCCGGTTGGGTGAAGTGACGGTGTTGCTCTGGCCGGATGAGGCCGTGCAGAAACTTACCGGCAGGCTGCCGAAGTTTTCCGAAACAGAAAGGCTTTATCTTCTCAATGCCGTCCGCTATGTCAACCGGGTCATACCCGTCACCGATGTGGTGAATAATTTTAACGAGCTTCCGGAAGTGAGGGATTTCCGGCCGAAGGTGTGGGCTGATGTCGAGTGCCACTACAGCGAAAAACGGAAGGCATTCTGCCAGTGGCATAACCTGGAGTATTGCGTTTTCAGCAACGAACGACTGAAGGGCTTTCCCGACCCGACTCCCCCTGCGGCCGGCCCCGGCCCAGCCCCGGCAGAAGTTCGAAAAAAAGTTGTCGTCACCGGTTCCTATGATTGGTTTCACTCCGGCCATGTGCGGTTCTTTGAGGAGGTCAGCGCGTATGGCGATCTTTACGTCGTTGTCGGCCACGATGCGAACATCCGGCTGCTCAAGGGACCGGACCATCCGCTCCTGCCGCAGGGAGAGCGCCGTTATGTTGTCGGCTCAATCAAGTGCGTCAAGCAGGCGTTGATTTCCAGTGGCGACGGCTGGATTGACGCCGATCCAGAAATCCAGCGTTTGAAGCCGGACATTTATGTGGTAAACGAGGACGGCGACAAGGGCGGCAAGCGCGAATACTGTAAAAAAAATGGCATTCAATATCTGGTGCTCAAGCGCACACCCGCGCCCGGTCTGCCCAAACGCTCCAGCACCGACCTGAGAGGGTTCTAGCGTTGCTGGTCCCGGGATCTTTCCTTGAAGGGCGCAATTTGGCCCCGCCATCATTCTTCCACCTCTTGGGAGCGCTGGCGTTTCCCCGGCCCGCTACATTGCGACCGACAGTTCCAACCCGCCGCCGAGACGTCGGTGCTCCCAAGGTTCGCAAACCGGTTCAGTACGAACATCGTGGTTGGTGGTGGCAAACCGCGCTTTTCTTCAACCCCAGTTGATTTCAGGCTTGTGTTTTTGGGGTTCGGACGAAAAACTATCCATTCATTATGGAATTACATGAAGCACCGGCGGCTTATCTTTTTAAACTGTGGCCCTGGTTTGAAACCAACCGGATTCGGATTATTTGGGGCGGCGGCGTTATCGTCGTTGCCGCGGGGCTGATTTCGTTTTACTCCTGGCAGCGGGATCAAAAGGAGATCACGGCGGGCAAGGCGCTGACGCAAATGATGAGTTCCATTCCGCGCAACGCCACCCCCGGCCAGGAGGCCGACCTTTATTTGAAAATCACCGCGGATTATCATGGCACGTCCGCCGGGCAACGGGCCTTGTTGCAAGGCGCTGCGATGTTGTTTGCGGCGGGAAGATATGCCGACGCGCAAGCGCAGTTCCAAAAGTTTCTCGATGCCTACCCGGGCAGTTTCTTTGCCGCCCAGGCTGCGCTTGGCGTGGCGACCAGTCTTGATGCCCAGGGCAAAACGGATTTGGCCGCCGGCGGGTACCAGCGGATCATCAACAGTTATTCCGACGCGGTGGCGGTGGACTCCGCAAGATTCGCCCTGGCGCAAATTAACGAACGTCAGGGCAGACTCACTGAAGCGATAAATCTTTACGGAGCCATCGTGCATTACAATCCCAACGGCTCGCTGGGTTCGGAAGCCGGGTTGCGCTTGATGGAATTGAAAACGAAGCTGCAATCCGCTTCGCCTTCAACCGTCCCGGCGGCTCCGTTCAAGCTAAACCACTGAGCCATGAAGCTCACCCTCATCGGCACGGGTTACGTTGGTCTGGTCACCGGCGCCTGCTTCGCCGAAGTCGGCCATCAGGTCATGTGCGTGGACAACGACGCCGCCAAGGTCAAACTGCTCCAGTCCGGCGGCATCCCCATTTACGAGCCGGGACTCGAAGAACTCGTGAAGAAGAACGTGGCGGCCGGACGGCTTGCGTTCACGACCAGCACCACCGAAGGCGTCCAGAAATCCGACGTGATTTTCATTGCCGTGCCGACACCCCCGCAGCCGGATGGCTCGGTGGATTTAAGTTTCATCGAACGCGTCGCGCGCGATATTGCCGCGGCCATGACGACTTATAAAATTGTCGTGGACAAAAGCACCGTGCCGGTCAAGACCGGCGAAAAAGTCGCGGAAACCATCAAGCGTTACTGCCCAGCCAAGGTTGAATTCGACGTGGTGAGCAATCCCGAGTTTCTGCGCGAAGGTTTTGCGGTCGGCGATTTGATGAAACCTGACCGGATCGTCATCGGCGTCCGCTCACAACGTCCGGTGGCCGCGATGAAGGAAATTTACACGCCCTTCAAGGCACCCATCATCGTCACCGACATCAATTCCGCCGAACTCATCAAGCACGCCGCCAATTCCTTTCTGGCGCTGAAGATTTCCTACATCAATGCCATCGCCAACGTCTGCGAGGCGGCGGGCGCGAACGTGCAGGAGGTCGCCCAAGGCATCGGTCTGGACGAGCGCATCGGACGCCGCTTCCTGAACGCCGGCATCGGCTTCGGCGGCAGTTGTTTCCCGAAGGACCTCAGCGCCTTCATTAAAATTGCCGGGCAAATCGGCTACGATTTCCGGTTGCTCAAGGAAGTCCAGCGCATCAATGCCGATCAAATGGACTGGTTCGTCAAAAAAATCATCGACACGCTCTGGGTGTTGAAGGACAAAAAAATCGGCGTGCTCGGCCTCGCCTTCAAGCAAAACACCGACGACGTGCGTTCGTCGCCGGCGATTGACCTTTGCCAGCGCCTGCAAAAAGAAGGCGCAACCCTGCGCGTTCACGACCCGAAGGCGATGGACAAAACCAGGTCCATTTTGAAAAACGTGACTTACGTGGACGACATGAACGCCGTGGCCGATGGTTGCGACGCGCTGGTGGTGGCCACCGAGTGGGATGAGTTCAAAAAGCTCGATCTCGAACGCGCCCGCAAGTCACTCACGCATCCCATCATGTTCGACGGCCGCAACCTGTTCGACCGCGCGGAAATGGAACGGCTGGGCTGGATTTACAAAAGCGTGGGAAGATGATGCGTGACTCGTGATGAAAATTTCGTCCGAGTCAGCCGCCGCTCGTTCTCACGCATCACACATCACGCATCACGTCACGGACGTCTCCGCCGCCTTGATTTTCCGCGGCGGCAAACTGCTCATCACCCGGCGCCCGGCCAAAGCTCATTTGGGCGGGTTGTGGGAATTTCCCGGTGGCAAGCGCGAACCGGATGAGACCTTCGAGCAATGCCTGGTCCGCGAAATCCGCGAGGAACTCGGCGTGGAAATCTCTGTCGGCAAACTGTGTGAATCCGTCACCCACGCCTACCCGGAGAAAACCGTCCACCTGAAATTTTTCGTCTGCCGCCTGCTGGACGGCGAGCCACAACCGCTCGGTTGTCAGGCGGTCAAATGGGCCGGCAAATCAGAACTGGCCGATTATGAGTTTCCGGCGGCGGATGAGCGGCTGCTGAACCGGTTGCAAAACTCGCCGGAATTGTGGACTAATACTATTTTGCATTCAAT
>PLAY01000107.1 GCA_003134375.1 Limisphaerales bacterium
TATTGATTGCAAGTTAGTATCATAGCGGAATTCGAGGGATTGATTGACGAGTTCACCATCATCGAACAGGGCCGCGAACTGCTGACGATGGAAGCCGACGCCGCGCGCGACCGTTTCCGCAAGATCCGCGCACGCTTCGCGCAACTCCCCGCGCAGCTTGATTTCCCCGGCGCGTTGAATGTGAAACAAAACGGCCGCGAGCTGGAAGTTCTGGCTGACGGCAACAGCGAGCAGTTGTTGGAAAAACTCAAGTCGCATTCGCCCGAGGATTTGCGCTGCGAATCGCTGTCGCTGGAGGAAATTTTTGTGGTGTCGGGTGTTTTGAAAAAAACCAACGCTGGAAAACCATGAACAAGATTCCGTTCAACGCAGAGACGCGGAGGACGCGGAGAAGCGCAGAGATGTCCCGGGTTATCTGGATTTTCTGCGCGATTGGAAATCTTTTTCCTCTCCGCGAACCTCTTGGTAGCGCAGGTTTCCAAACCTGCTGTATCGCCGACTGCCCAGTCGGCAGGACGAGCGGCAGTTGCGCCAGCAGCGGGTTTAGAAACCCGCGATACAGTAGACTTGGAAGTCTGCGCTACTTTGGTTGCGGCTTTGCCGCGCCATGTTTCTGCGTTAGCAAAGCCAACCTTTTCCCAAACCGCTCATGAACGCGCTCGTCAAAAAGGAAATCCGCCTGCTGCTGCCAAGCTGGATGGTGGCCATGCTGCTGGCGCTGGTCCAGGCAATCACCCGGCCCTATGATTTCTATATCGCGTGCCTGCTTTTCTTCGGTTTGACAATCATGGCGCTGACGACGTTTGGCCGCGAAACCAGTCTCAACACGTTTTCGCTGCTGCTCGCCCAGCCGGCGGAGCGGATACGGATCTGGCAGACAAAACTGTCCGTTCTGGCCGTCGCATTTCTTACGGTATTCATCGTATGGCTCGTGTGTTTTTTTATTTCTGGTTTTTTACATGTCTTCGCAACGAATGATTACGACTCCTACAATCTTTTCATCATCATCTGCCTGATTGCGACAGCGACGTTTACGGGCGGGCTCTGGACGACGCTGTTGATTCGCCAAGTTGCCGGCGCATTCTGGCTCACGCTGCTGGTGCCGGCGGTTTTGTTCGGGTTCTCCGCCGGATTTCTCGCCCAAAACCAGTCCAACAACCTGCTCATCGCCGTCCTGTGCGTCATTTTCGCAATTTATTCGGTCGGCGGATTTCTGTTTGCCCGCTGGTTGTTTTTCCGCGCGCAGGACGTGGGCTGGTCCGGCGGAGTCATTTCGCTTCCGGAATGGAAGTTGTTCGCGGCGCGGTCGGGGAATGCCGTTTCCAGCCGGAAACGGAAACCAATTTTCGCATTGGTCAAAAAAGAGTTTCAATTGCAGCAAGTCAGCTTGATGGGAGCGGCGGGATTGCTGGTGCTGCACATCGGCGTCATTGTGCTGTGGAAGTATCATACTTTTGCCAAAGATTCCGTCGGCGAAACTTTCGCCTTCCTCACCGGAATTTTCTGGATGTTGTGGCTGGTCATGGCCCCGGTCATTGGCAGCATGGCCGTGGCCGAGGAACGGCGGCTCGGCGTGATGGAAGGCCAGTTGTGCCTGCCGGTTTCGCGCCGGGTTCAATTTGCCATCAAAGTTTTTTTGACTTTGTTTCTCGGCATTTTTCTCGGTGGCATAATGCCGATGTTGCTGGAAGACATGGCCGCTGGATTGGGCGCAAGAAATCTGATGCTTCGTCCGGAGCCCAACACAGAATTTGACTTGTTCTGGTTCAATTTTTGGGTCGTGACGGCAACGGCGTGGTTGACATTGCTTGGCTTCTTTGGCTCGACTCTCTCCCGAAGTTTCCTGCAGGCCGTCGGTTTGGGCATCGCCACTTTCTTCATCAGTTTCGCTCTGCTGGCTATCAACGGGCAGGAGATTTTTCGGGGATTCATGTCGGTGCATTCCTTCCTGCCGGTGGTAATCGGCATCCCGACACTCATCGTCACCCTGCTCTGGCTGGCTTACCTGAACTTTAAAGATTTCCGTGACGGCTGGCCGTTGTGGCGGCGCAATCTGCTGGGCTTTGCCGGCGCGTTTATATTCATCGTCATGGCGAGTGCCGCGCTTTACCATCGCGCCTGGGAATTTCTTGAACCGGCGGAACCGGCGCATGGCCCGGCGGAATTGTCCCTGGCGAATCCGCCAGCCTTGCAGATGGTGCAATACAGAAATTTGCTTGTGCGGCTGCCCGATGGCCGTGTCTGGTTTGATTGCTTGGATGACGTGTACAATTATTATGGCGGTCCAATCTGGTGGCAGTTTTTATTGCGAACGGTGACGCATCCTTTGCCGGAAAGCATTGGGCCGCAGCAGTTCGTTGCCGGTTCAAACTGGGTGGCAGCGACGACGGAACATTTGTATTTTGGCTGGAAAGTTTCAGGCAAAGAATTTTGGGCGTCTGATTTCATGGAGATGGTTGGCATCCAGCCGGACGGGACGCTTTGGATTTCAGAAAAGCCTGAACGAGACAAATGGACACCGGGCAAGTTGGAGCAATTTGGCAATGAGACCAACTGGCGGCAGCTCTCGCAGACCCGCACCAGTGTCGTGCTTTTGAAAAGCGACGGCACGCTCTGGCGCTGGGGAGGTTCCGTCACCAACGAATTGCACCAATGGCAGGGGCTGCGCGCTTTCAAACCGTATCAAATCGGCACCAATTCCGACTGGCAGGAGCTTTTCACTTTGGGCGGGATTTTTGCCCGGCGAACGGACGGTAGGGTGTGGCAATTGAACGTGAATTGGAAAACCGGACAAGATGAACTGGAACGGGCAACCAATTACGACGAGATCGTTTCGCAAACGGCATCGCGTGCCGGCGACCAGCAAACCGCGTTCGTTCGCGCGGACGGAACCTTGTGGCTGCTCCACCGGTATTGGGACGAAAAAACCAGACAGACAATGGGAACCGGCATTTTGCAGGTTGGGAAAGAAAATGACTGGCGGGCGGTTGCGGTCAACCAAAGCAGGATGGTGGCGCTCAAATCCGATGGCTCACTGTGGCAATGGCACTTCGTCAATCCATGGAATATGAGCCAGGAACAATTAATCCTGATCGCTCAAGAACCACCCACCCGCCTGGGCATTCACAATGATTGGGTCGCGATTGCCAGCGCTTGGGAAGATGTGGTTGCGCTCGCCGCCGACGGCAGCCTGTGGTTGTGGCCGGATCACGAACAATACGAGCGATACACTTTGCTGAAACTTCCCAAACAGCCGCAATTTCTCGGCAACGTCTTCGGCAAGGCGGATTGAAGCGTTTGAACCGCAAAGGAACGAAGCAACCAAGAAGACGTTTCCCAAAATCCGCGTAACTGCCGACGTGAGTCGGCGCCATTATTCCAGATAGTTGGCGCGGACTGACGTCCGCGGCTACGACGGTTCAACGGTTTAACGGTTCCACGAATTACGCTTTTTGTCTTCATGCCTTCGTGGTAAATTCGCCTTCGTGGAAACGGTCACTGAACTCACAAACCAGCTCGTCGCGTCGTATGCGCGCGTGGGCGGCATCAACCATCTGGATGGCAAAAACCTGCCGTCCAAACGCGCCATTGCCGCCATCACGCAGGATTTGCTGCGGCTGTTGTTTCCCGGCTATTTCGACGAGAAACTCATCCACTCGTCGGAAATCAAGGTGGTGACGGCGGAGCTGCTCGATTCGGTGCTCGGCGCGCTGGAGGATGAAATCCGCAAGAGCCTGGAATACAATCCGCCCGCCGATTTGCCGAAGAAGGACGCGCCGGCCGTGGCGCACCGCCTGACGGTGGAATTTCTCGGCAGCCTGCCGCGCATCCGCGAAATTTTGCAGACGGACATGGAAGCCGCCTACGACGGCGACCCGGCGGCGAAGAGCAAGGAAGAAGTGCTCGTTTCGTATCCGTTCATCGAGGCGATTGCCGTGCAGCGGCTGGCGCATGAGTTGTATTTGAAGAACGTTGCGCTGATTCCGCGCATCATGACCGAGTGGGCACATGCGCGCACGGGCATGGATCTGCATCCGGGGGCGCAAATTGGGTCGCACTTTTTCGTGGATCATGGCACCGGCACGGTCGTCGGCGAAACCGCCATCATCGGCGACCACGTGAAGATGTATCACGGCGTCACGCTCGGCGCGAAATCCACCGCCGCCGTGGAACAATTGCGCGGCAAGAAAAGGCATCCGACCATCGAGGACCGCGTCACGATTTATCCCGGCGCGACGATTCTCGGCGGCGAGACCGTCATCGGCGCCGGCAGCACGATTGGCGGCAACGTGTTTCTCATGGACAGCGTCGCGCCGAAGTCACTGGTCGTTTACGACAGCCCGGACATGCGCGTGTTAAACAGAGCGAAAAAAACGACCGGCGTGGATTTTCAGATTTGAAAACAACGCCAGCAGTTGCTTTCTTAAGAAAGACTGGCAAATTTACAACATGAAACTGACCGCCGTTATTTATCCGGATTCGGAAACCGACTGGCTGGTGGCTGAATGTCCCGAAATCGGCACGGCCAGTCAGGGCAAAACCGAAGCGGAAGCGCTCGCCAACCTGCGCGAAGCCACCGAACTGTATTTGGAATCCTTCCCGCACGTTTTGAAGAAAGCCGCCACCATTCGCAGCTTCGAACTGGCTCATGCCTAAACTGCCCCTCGTCTCGGGTGCGAAAGCCGTGAAGGCGCTGCAACGGCTGGGATTCTTCGTTGACCGTCAACGCGGCAGCCATGTGGTGATGAAGAAAATTACACCCGAAGGTGAACGTGGTTGCGTAATCCCGATGCACAAGGAACTCGCGCTGGGCACATTGCGAAGCGCGCTCAAAATGGCCGGCGTTTCGCCGGAAGAATTTTCTGATGCGTTATAATTTTCAGATTTGACGGCTGCCCGGTTCGCAAGACTTTGAAAGCGCTCATTGAAACCAGAAAAACGAGGCCGGAATGGGTCTTCCTCGTCGGCGTCGAACTCAAATCGCGCAACCATTTAGACATGAGCGATTCGCTCGCCGAACTTGGTGAACTGGCCACAACGGCGGGCGGCAAAGTCATCGGCGACGGCCGGCAAAAAACGGAATCGCTGAATCCGGCCACGTTCATCGGCAAGGGCAAGGCGGCTGAATTCGCGGATTTCTGCCGGCGGCAGAACGTGGACACGGTGATATTCGACGACGACTTATCGCCCGCGCAGAGCCGCAACCTCGAAAAAATTTTCAACTGCAAGGTTCTTGACCGCACGTCGCTGATTCTCGACATCTTCGCGCAACGCGCCCGCACGCGCGAAGGCAAGCTGCAGATTGAACTCGCGCAGCTCCAGCATCTGCTGCCGCGACTCACCAAATATTGGGGCCACTTGTCGCGGCAAAAAGGCGGCATTGGCATGCGCGGCGGCGAAGGCGAAACGCAACTGGAAACCGACCGCCGCCGGGTGCAGGATCGCATCGCGAAAATTTCCCGCGAACTGGAATGGGTGCGGCAACAGCGCGGCATTCAGCGCACCGGACGCCAGCGCAACAACTGGCCGCTGGCCTCCATTGTCGGTTACACGAACGCGGGCAAGTCCACATTGCTCAACGCCCTCACCGGCGCGGACGTCCTGGTGAAGGACATTTTGTTCGCCACGCTCGACCCCACGACGCGCCGGCTGCGATTGCCAACGAACCAGAATGTGTTGCTTACTGACACCGTCGGGTTCATCCGCAAACTGCCGCACGGACTGGTGGAGGCGTTCAAGGCGACGCTGGAAGAAGTGGTGCAGGCCGATTTGCTGCTGCACGTTGTGGACATCAGCCATCCGCAGGCCGAGGAGCAAATTGCCGCCGTGAATGCCGTGCTGGCTGAAATCGGCGCGGGCGGGAAACCAACGTTGATGGTTTTCAACAAAATGGACCGGCTCAACGAGCACGCCGACGGAATCGGGGCCGGCGGCGTGGGCACATTGAACCGTTTGAAGGAACGGCATCAAAATGCCGTAACGATTTCGGCCACGACCGGCGAAGGCATCGCGTCGTTGCTCGCGGAAATCGGAACGCAGTTGCGTCCCAAACGCGAGTTTCTCGAATTGCGCGTGCCGCACGAACAGGCGGCGGTGATTGCGCGATTGCACAAGGTTGGCCAGGTCATTTCGCGCAGTTATCGCGGCCCGGCGGCGCGGTTCAAAGCCCGCATTCCGCCGCAGTACCACGACGAATTCGCGCCTTACATCGTGGGTGAAGCCCAGGCCGCGTCGTAATCCGAATCAGCAAAGCCATTCTGCGGGACGGATGTCCATTTTGGACTGCGCTGGCAGCTTGCCGAGGCGAAGCGCAGCGAAGACTGGAGCGCAGCGGCGACAGCGCTTTTTAGTGGACGGCCCGTCCAAAGCGGCGTCGCGCTTCGCTTGCCACCGCAGTTCATAACTTCATCCCGTGAATTTGATACACGTTCCTAACCCGGCGAAGCCGGAACCAAATTATCGCCGAAAACATGTTCGTTGTTTGTGAGAGAGATACTAAAATCCCCGGCTTGCCCTGACATGGTGGACAGCGGTATATTTGCGATGGAAATTGGTTATGTCACGAACCGGGCGCCAGTCACTCAACACCAGCACCGTCCTCTGCGTCATCATGGGCGGCGGTCAGGGCACGCGGTTGTTTCCGTTGACGAGGGACCGCTCCAAACCCGCCGTGCCGCTGGCGGGCAAATACCGGCTCGTGGACATCCCGATCTCAAACTGCATCAACTCCGGTTTCCGGCGGATTTACATTTTGACGCAGTTCAACTCCACCTCGCTGCACAGCCACATTTCGCGAACGTATAAATTCGACCAGTTCACGAGCGGCTTCGTGGAAATCCTCGCGGCGCAACAGACTCTGACCAATACTTCCTGGTATGAAGGCACCGCCGACGCCGTGCGGAAAAATCTGATCCACTTCCTCAATCACGATTTCGATTACCTGATCATTTTGAGCGGCGACCAATTATACCGGATGGATTTTCGTCCCATGGTCGCACAACACGTCGAGACCGGCGCGGACATCACGGTGGCGACGATTCCCGTCGGGCGGCGCGAAGCGCAATCGTTTGGCATCATGCAAATCGCCGAAGACCGGCGCATCACGCGGTTTGAAGAAAAGCCCAAAGACCCCGCGGTGCTTGATTCATTGCGGCTGGAACCGAAATGGTATCCGAAACTCGGCATTGCCGAGCCTGCGGCGCAGGGCGAATTGTACCTCGCGTCCATGGGCATTTACGTTTTCAACCGCGACTTGATCCGCGGCCTGCTCGACAATCCGCTGACTGATTTCGGCAAACACATCATTCCCCACGCCATCAATGAGCGCCGCGTTTACTCCCACGTTTTTCAAGGCTACTGGGAGGACATCGGCACCATCCGTACCTTCTTTGAAGCGAACCTCGATCTGGTTTCCGAACTGCCGCGTTTCAATTTCTTTGACATGAACGCGCCGATTTTCAGCCGTCCGCGCTTTCTGCCCGGCTCAAAAATCAACGGCGCACAGATTGACCATGCGCTCGTCGCTGACGGCTGCATCATCAACTACGCGAGCATCAGCAACAGCATTGTCGGCCTGCGCATGGTCGTTGGCGCGGGCACGGAATTGAACCGCGTCATCAGCCTGGGCAGCGATTATTACGAGTCGCAGGAATCGGTGGAACAGCACGAGCACGAAGGCAAACCCCGCGTCGGCATCGGCGCGAATTGCAAAATTGAAAACGCCATCATTGATAAAAATGCGCGGATTGGAAACAACGTGAAGATTTCGCCCGCCGGCAAGCCCGAAAAGGTGGATCACGAACTTTATTACATCCGCGACGGCATCATCATCATTCCCAAGAACGCCATCATCCCGCACGGAACGGTGATTTGAAAATGCGGTTCGAATATTGTTTCTGACGGACAATCATTGCCAACGATTCGCCATAAAATTTATACTCCGGCGGATGTCAGGAACGTGCTTATGATTTCAAACGAACTGCGATTGCCTTTCAAAGGCCTGCCTCAAATGCAACCCCGTCCGCCGGTTCAGGAGGACACCCTCAAATCCGGACAGGTGCAAATTGAGCGCAAGACGATTACATTCATACTCAAGGAAAACCCGCGCGGCCGATTTCTCCGCATTGTCGAGGAAAGGGGTGGGCATAGCGCCAGCATCATCATTCCATCCACCGGCCTGGCCGAATTCCAAAAACTGCTGGAAGAAATGATCAAGGCGTCAAACGAACTGCCGGAGAAGTAAGTGTTTTGCAGACGGAAACTGCGTGACGGATTGTTCAAGCTCGGAATCAGTACTGCACATTAAGCGCAAAAAAGTTAACTTAGCGGTCGCGCCACCTTTGTCCACATGGATATGCGGCGGCTCATCCCCCTCGTTGGCGTAGAAATAGAACTTGAAACCACGAATTCTTAAAACGACGGGCATGGGCGCGGAGGCTAGAACAGCCGCTTGTGATGGTCAATTCGTGTTCATCCGCTCGCCTCGGCAAAGCTTGGCGAAGCCGGGTGTTCATCCGTGGTTCAATCGCCATCATTTACTTTCCGCCCCGGCGCTGCTAAAACTTCCGTGTGCTCAACGACGCCGCCATCTGGAAAAATCTCAACTCGCCGGGCCGGCTGTTTTTGATCGCCGGGCCGTGCGTGATTGAAAATGAAAAGTTGTGCCTGCAAGTCGCCGCCTCGCTGAAGAAAACCTGTGCGGCGCTCGGCATTTTCTACGTCTTCAAAGCCAGCTTCGACAAGGCCAACCGCACGTCGGCCAGATCCTATCGCGGACCGGGTCTTGACGAAGGCCTGCGCGTGCTCGCCAAGGTGCGCGCCGAATTTGGCGTGCCGGTGCTGACCGATGTTCACAACGAAACGCAGGCCGCCATCGCGGGCGAAGTCGTGGATATTTTGCAAATCCCCGCGTTCCTCTGCCGCCAGACGGATTTGATTGAAGCCGCCGCCATCACCGGCCAGATCATCAATTTGAAAAAGGGCCAGTTCCTTTCGCCGATTGAAATGGGCCAGGTCGCTGAAAAAGCCCGGCGTGCCGGGGCGAAAAGAATCCTGCTCACCGAGCGCGGCACGACGTTCGGCTACAACAATCTCGTCGCCGATATGCGCTCGATTCCAATCCTGAAACGTTCGGGCTTTCCGGTCATTTTTGACGCGACACATTCCGTGCAATTGCCCGGCGGCGGCGGCGACAAATCATCCGGCCAGCGCGAATTTGCGCCGGTGCTGGCGCGGTGTGCGCTGGCGGCGGGCGCCAACGGTTTGTTCATCGAGACGCATCCGCGACCGGAACGCGCGCTCAGCGACGGGCCGAACATGATTCCGCTGGCCGAGATGTCCGGGTTGTTGCGGAGTTGCCTGAAGGTTTTTAATGCAGTCCACTGAAATGAAAACGAGGATGGAGGATAGAGGATTGAAGATGGCGTCCGGAGATCTGCGGCCATCCTCCATCTTCCATTCTCCATCTTCATTCGTCGTTTGCTGAAAATGGCAAAAAAAACATCCGCGCTGAAAGCAAGATTGTCGCGCATAAAAATCCTCCTGTGCGACGTGGACGGCGTGTTGACCGACGGCTCGGTGTTCATCGGCGCCGCAGGCGAGTTCAAACCATTCAACATTCAGGATGGTTTCGGCCTTGTGCTGTTGCGGCGCGCCGGTTTGAAAATCGGCTGGGTCTCGGCCCGGCCATCGGCGGCGACAAAATCGCGGGCGCGCGAACTCAAAATTAATTTTCTCATCCAACAAAAAGACCGTTACAGCAAGGTCGCCGCGGTCGAAAAACTCCTGGCGCAGGAGGAATTGAGCTGGGACGAAGTTTGTTTTGTCGGCGACGATATTGTGGATTTGGGTCCGTTGCAACGCGCGGGCGTGGCCGTGGCCGTGGCCAACGCGGTGCGCGAAGCGAAGGCGGCGGCGCATTTCGTCACACGCGCGGCGGGCGGACGCGGCGCGGTGCGCGAAGTTGCGGAAATGATTTTGAAAGCGCAGGGGAAATGGGATGCGATTGTGGCGCATTACACGAAATGAATGCGAAAGCGAACATCGTGCGGGCATCGCTGGCCGCGGGCGCGGGGTTGTTGTTCGCCATCGCGCTCGGAGTCGGCGCGCAACAAAACGGCCTCCAGCACGCGAACAATTTCACTTCCACCGAATATTACGGGCCGACGAATCAACAACAAATCAAATCAATATTGTCCGGCGCCGAGGCGTTGCCCCAGCCGGGCGGATTGCTCATCATCAAACAACTCAAGCTCGAAATGTTCAGCCCGGACGGCAGGCTGGAATGGGTGGTGAACGCGCCGGAGTGTGTTTATGACACGTTCAAAGGCGTGGCGAATTCGCCTGGACATTTGGAGGTGCGGACGGGCGACGGAAAGATCCGCACCGATGGCGACGGTTTTTTGTGGCGGCAAAGCGAGCAAAAACTCACCATCTCGAACAATGTATGCAGCGTGTTCGAAAACGGGGCAAAAATAATTACCAAGCCATGAAACATCATCATCTTGTCGCCGTTGCCATGTTGGGTGGTTTGCTGGTTCACGCGCAAACGAACACGCCCGGCGTGTTGCCCACGCCACTCGCTCCGACGATCAATTCGGAAAGCGCAGATTTTGATTTGAACGGGCATCAGGGAATTTGGCGCGGGTACGTGCGCGTGGACGATCCGCAGATGAAACTGACGTGTGAACGGCTGGTCGCGGACATGCCGCCAGCGGGCGGGCGTCCGAACCACATTGTGGCCGAGACGAACGTGGTGATTGATTTCACGGACACCAAAGGCCAGACCAACCACGCGACCGGCGACAAGGCGGTTTACGTTTATTCAGAACAGGGCAGCGTGACCAATAAGACGGTGACGCTAACGGGCAATCCGCAGATAGAAAATGCCCAGGGCACGCAGGCGGGCGACGTTATTATCCTGGATCTCGCGAACAACAAGGTCCATTTTGACAATCCGCACATGATTTTCCGGCAAAACCTCAACGGCACTTCAGCCGACACCAACCCGCCAGTGACAGCGATAAAAACAACAAATTTTCCGCCGGGAACAATCGAAAACATTGACAAAAACATCATCAACAGTTCCCCCTAGTTCTGATCTTTGCATGGAACCCACCCCGTCATCATCGAACGGCCCGCTGCTCGCCACTGAAAATCTGGTGAAGGAATATCACAATCGCCGCGTGGTCAACGACGTGTCCATTTCCGTGGGCGCGGGGGAAATTGTCGGGTTGCTCGGCCCGAATGGCGCGGGCAAGACGACGACGTTCAACATGGTCGTCGGTCTCGTGAAGCCGGACGGGGGCGCGGTGAAATTTCAAGGCCGCGGCATCACGCGCCTGCCGATGCACCGGCGCGCGCGGCTGGGCATCGGTTATTTGACGCAGGAACCGTCGGTGTTCCGCAAACTCACGGTGGAGGAAAACATTCTGGCGATTCTCGAAATGTGCCGGTTGTCGCGTGACGAACGCGCCGTGCGATTGAAATATTTGCTCGAGGAACTGGCTTTGACGCCGCTGGCCAAAAACAAGGCCTACACGCTCAGCGGCGGGGAAAAACGGCGGCTGGAAATCACCCGCGCGCTGGTGACGAGTCCCCAGTTGATGCTGCTGGACGAGCCGTTCAGCGGCATTGATCCGATTGCGGTCTATGAAGTGCAGAAGATTGTGCGCCGGCTGAAGGAGCGCGGGCTGGGCATTTTGGTCACCGACCACAATGTGCGCGAAACCTTGAAGTTGATTGACCGCGGCTACATCATCCACAAAGGCCAGGTGCTGGTGGAGGGTTCGTCCGAATTTCTGGCGAACGACCCGAAGGCGCGCGAAATTTACCTGGGACCGGAATTCAACCTGTAAATATGCAACACCAGATCGTCACGGTCGAGCAGTTCTACCAGGAACACAAAACCACGCTGCAAATGCGGCTCGTCAGCGGCGAACGCGGACTGAAGCGCGTCATCCGCGAGCCGACCGTCAACCGGCCCGGCCTGGCCCTGAGCGGATTTACACGCTATTTCGCCTACAAACGGGTGCAGGTTTTAGGCAACGCGGAAGTGTATTATTTGCGGTCGCTCCCGGCTGCCGCACGCGCCAAACGTTACGATCATTTCTTTGCCTTCAAAATCCCGTGCCTCGTCTTCAGCCGCGGTCTTCGTCCGGACCAGGAATTTCTGGCCGCCGCTGGAAAAGCGGGGGTGCCGGTTTTTCAATGCCCGATGGTCACGATGAAGTTCATCAATGCCGCGACCCTCGAGCTTGAAACGATGTTTGCGCCGCGCGGCACGGAGATGGGCAGCATGGTGGACATCCTCGGCGTGGGCGTGCTGATTCGCGGGGAGAGCGGCATCGGCAAAAGCGAGGCGGTGCTGGCGCTCATCGAGCGCGGCTACAGCCTGGTCTCCGACGACGTGACGAAAGTCATCCTGCTGGACGGCCGCGAAGTCGTCGGCACCTGCGCGGATTTGACGCGCGACCACATGGAAATCCGCGGCATCGGCATCATCAACGTCGCCACGATGTTCGGCATCAAGGGCATCCGCAACAAAAAACGCCTGGACCTCGTCGTCACGCTCAAGCTGTGGGACGAAGTTGGGGATGTGGAGCGCATCGGCCTGGATGAGGAATTCGAGAAGGTCCTGGGCGTGGACATTCCGCACATCGTCATCCCGGTCCGCCCCGGACGCGACCTGGCGCGGCTCGTCGAAGTCGCCGCGTTTCAGACCAAGTTGAAAATGTCCGGCCACAACGCGGCTCAGGAATTGAACGACCGCCTCATCGCCCACATGAGCCGGGCCAATCTGCCGCCGGCAAAATAAATTTCCGTGGCCCTTTATTTCTGAAAAATTCAATGTAAAATGAGCAAGCCGATGAGCGCAAAAAAGCCGCCGGAAAGCGAGTTCTTCACCAAAGAACTCACGATCTTGAACAAGCTGGGCATCCATGCCCGGCCCGCCGCCATGTTTGTCAAGACCGCCAACCGGTTCGCGTGCGAAATTTTCGTCGAAAAGAACGGTGAAAAAATCAATGGCAAGAGCATCATGGGATTGATGATGCTCGCCGCCGGCCCGGGCAGCAAACTGACCCTGCACGTCCGCGGCGCAGACGCCCAGGCCGCCATCCTCGAACTCGAAGCCCTCGTCAAACGGAAGTTTGATGAGGAATGAGAGGCACGTGACGCGTGATACGTGATACGTGAAACGTGAAGGTGCTCCAAGGAACCGTTGCTTACGTCCCATTTTTACGTTTCACGCTTCACGTTTTAGCAAACTTTGAACTTTGAACTCTGAACACTGGTCTTTAGTCTTTGGGTATGTCAGCGGCTCAATTTGACATCAAATACGTCGCGCATCTGGCGCGGCTGCATCTCACACCCGACGAGGAAAAAAAACTTGGCGCGCAACTCGGCGGCATTCTCGGCTACATCGAGAAGTTAAAGGAACTGGACGTTACCGGCGTCGAGCCGACCGCCCACGCCGTGCCGCTGGTCAATGTCACGCGCCCGGACGAAGTCCGCCCGTCGCTCCCGCACGACAAAGTCTTGCGCAACGCGCCCGCGCAGGCCAATGGACTCTTTATGGCGCCCAAGATTGTGGAATAGAAACATTTATCAGGTGAATTCCTCCTGCGAGAACATGCAATTTAAAAAACATCGAACATTGAACATCGAACATCGAACGCCGAATCGGCCCGGGTGCCGGACAGTTCGATGTTCAGCGTTCGATGTTCGGTGTTCGATGTTCGTTTCCAACGGCCCCAAAATCCGATGCTGAACCAACTCACCATTTCCGCACTCACCGCGAAACTCGCGAAACGCGAAGTCTCCGCGCGCGAGGCTGTGCAGTCGTGTCTCGACCAAATCGCGTGCGTGGACAAAAAAATCCACGCCTTTATCAGCTACAATGCCGATGACGCGCTGGCGCAAGCCGCCGCAGCGGACCAGGAGCTGGCCAAAGGTGGCAGCACCGCAAGGCGCCTGCTGGGAATACCGGTCGCGGTCAAAGATGTGCTCGCCGTCAAAAATCAGCCGCTCAATTGCGGCTCGAAAATCCTCGGCAAATTTGTTTCGCCCTACGACGCGACGGTCGTCGAAAAGTTGAAGGCGGCGGGCGCGATTGTCTTTGGCCGGCTGAACATGGACGAATTTGCCATGGGCAGCTCGACGGAAAATTCTGCATTCGGCACTACGCGCAATCCGTGGGACACCACACGCATCCCCGGCGGCTCGTCCGGCGGCTCGGCGGCGGCGGTCGCGGCCGACGAAGCCATTGCCACGCTCGGCTCTGACACCGGCGGCTCGATTCGTCAGCCCGCCGCGTTGTGCGGTTGCGTGGGATTAAAACCAACCTACGGCCGCGTGTCGCGCTACGGGCTGGTTGCCTTCGCTTCGTCACTCGATCAAATCGGTCCGCTCACAAAAGACATTCGCGACGCGGCAACGATGCTCGGGGTCATCAGCGGACACGATTTGCGCGATTCCACGAGCGTGCCGCAACCGGTGCCGGATTATGCCGCGAGCCTGACCGGCGACATCAAAGGTTTGAAGCTTGGCCTGCCGAAGGAATACATGATTGGCGGGCTGGATCCGGAAGTGAAAGCCGCGGTGGATGCCGCCGTGAGACAATTTGAAAAGCTGGGCGCGGAGATTGTGGAAATTTCCCTGCCGCATACCGACTATGGCGTGTCGGTTTATTACATCATCGCGACGGCGGAAGCGTCGGCGAATCTGGCGCGGTTTGACGGCATTCGCTACGGGGCGCGGGTGGATGGCGCGGATCCGACTGAACTTT
Source organism: Limisphaerales bacterium (assembly GCA_003134375.1). Lineage (GTDB taxonomy): Bacteria > Verrucomicrobiota > Verrucomicrobiia > Limisphaerales > UBA11358 > UBA11358. The sequence goes on from PLAY01000107.1 coordinate 14,786, forward strand.
ACCGCCGGACGCGCGGCGCGGGATTTGGCGCAGAGGTGAAGCGGCGCATCATCCTCGGCACCTACGTTTTGAGCAGCGGCTATTACGACGCCTATTATTTGCGCGCGCAAAAAGTCCGCACGCTCATCCGCAACGATTTTTTGCAGGCGTTTGAAAAAGTGGATGCCATCGTCACGCCGACCTCGCCAACCGCCGCGTTCAAAATCGGCGAAAAATCCGACGATCCGTTGCAAATGTATTTGAGCGATATTTTCACGATTTCATGCAACCTGGCGGGCATCTGCGGTATCAGCCTCCCGTGCGGTTTCACTGGCTCTCAACCCTCAACCCTCAACCCTCAACCAAGGTTGCCCATCGGCCTGCAACTGCTCGGCAAGCCTTTTGGCGAGGAAACGCTTCTAAAAATCGCCCATGCTTACGAGCAAAACACCTTGTGGCACAAGGAAAGAGCGGCTACAGTAATCTGAGCCAGATCATCCGGTATGAAGCCAAGCCCGCGCGCCAGCAAAATTCTTTTTTTTATGGGGATGTGCATTTCGCTGCTGGCGCTGATTGTCATGAGCTGGCTCGTGCATCAGACGAGCGAACAGTTCCGGGATTCATTTTTTCAAGTGGGGCATACCTACAAAGTCCTGAACCTGGTCCAGCAAACCCAGTTTCATCTTCAGGATGCGGAAACCGAACGGCGCGGCTACCTGTTGACCGGGGGCGATGACTATCTTAACTCATACGGTCGGGCCATGACAGTGGTCCGCAATGACATTGATCAATTAAAAAGCCTCGTCCAAGTCAGGGCCGGGCAACAAACCAACATCCTGGCATTGCAAAGCCTCATCACGGAACGGCTGGGCATTAATCCTGACGCGATTGCCGGAACCAAGGTCAACGTGCATGATGTGCTGGCCGTCACGTTGACCGACGAGGGCAAAAAAACGATGGATAAAATCGGCCGCGTGTTGTTCCAAATGGGACAGGAAGAGGAATACTCGCTGAATATACATCAACAGCGCGCGGAGGCCGACTCCATTTCCAGCCAGGTTACGTCGGTGGTGCTCATCGGGACCGTCGTCATGGTGCTGATTTTCATCGTCATCATCCTGCGGCGGCTCGAAAAACTGCAACAGGTCGTCACCATCTGCGCCTGGACCGGCCAGGTGAAATACGAGGGCGAGTGGGTTCGCCTGGACGAATATCTGCAACGCCGGTTCGGTCTTTCCGTTTCGCATGGTCTTTCCCAGGAGGCGGCGGAGAAAATGATCGCGGAAATCAAGACACCCAACCGGCCGGGCGGCGAGCGGCCGCCGGGCCGATCCGACGCCGTTTGAACCAAACATCGGGCTTGCATTCCAAGTAACTTGATGGTTACTTAATGGAATACATGGCCAGACCGGTCAAACCGAACAGCGGAGTGGCGGAGCGGAATCCCGAACGCACCCGCGAGCGCATCTTGTCCGCCGCGTTGGAGGAATTCGCGGCGAAGGGTTTCGCCGGCGCGCGCGTGGACGCGATTGCCCGGCGGGCGGCCATCAACAAGCGGATGCTCTACCACTATTTCGGCAACAAGGAGCATTTGTTCCGCGAAGTGCTGCGCCGCAAAATCACCGAGCGGCAGGCATCGGCCGAGGGCTTGTCGGGCGACCCGGCGGAAAGCCTGCCATTTTGGTTCAAGCTCTCGTGCAAGGACGCGGACTGGGTTCGCCTGCTGGAATGGGAGGCGTTGCAGGACGCGGACAACCCGTTGATTGACGGAGCCGTCCGGCGGGCGCTGGCGATCCGGTCACTGGGGCGCATCCGCCAACAGCAGGCGTCCGGCCATTTGTCCGGCGCATTTGAGCCGCGCCACCTTTTGCTGGCGATGCGGTCGCTGACGATGTTTCCCATGGCATTCCCGCAGTTGACGCGGCTCATCATGGGCCAGCCGGTTTCCGATCCGCATTTTCAAAAGAAGCACGCGAAGTTTCTGAAAAAATTCGCCGCCGCTTTCCGGGCCGCCGGCCGCCGCCGCAGCAAAACCAATTTCGAAAATTGAAGATCGCATGAAAAATTCAACCCTGATTCCAGTGCTGGCAGTTGTAGCGGCGATGTTGGTCAACGGCTGTTCCGGCGGCGCAAAAAAAGGCGCGGGGGGCGCGGGCGCGCCGGTGCTCGTGGCGCAAGTGGTCGAAACCAATGTGCCGGTGCTGATCAATCCGCCGCCGGTCGGCCACGTGATGCCGTATTCGACGGTGACGATCCGACCCCAAATCGGTGGCGTCATCAGCCAGGTGCATTTTCAGGAAGGGCAGGAGGTCAAGAAAGACGACCTGCTGTTCACGATTGACCCGCGGCCAATGCAGGCGGCGCTGGACGCGGCAAGGGCGGCGCTGGCGCGCGACCAGGCGCAGTTGGAAAACGCCAGGATTCAATTCGGCCGCGAACAAAAACTGTTCGATCAAAAGCTCGTTTCGCGGGACGAATTCGACACGAGCAAAGCGGGCCTTGATGCGTTGATTGGCACGGTCGCCGCCGACCAGGCGGCGATCACGAACGCCGATTTGAACCTGGAATTCACCGGGATTCGCGCGCCGTTTGACGGCCGAACGGGCAGCCTGCAGTTTCACGAAGGCAACGTGGTGAAGGCCCCCGACGACACGCTGCTGACCATCAATCAGATTCATCCGATTTATGTCGCGTTCGCCGTGCCGGAGCAATATCTGCCGGAAATCAAAAGGGAGATGCGCCAAAAAACGCTGAAAGTGATGGCAACTTTTCAAAACATGGACACGCCGCCACAGGGTGAGTTGACGTTTATTGACAACACCGTTGACACAACGACCGCCACGATTCAGCTCAAAGCCACGTTTTCGAACGAGGACGGCACATTGTGGCCGGGACAGTTTGTGCAGGTGGTGCTGACGCTGTCGGATCTGACGAACGCCATCGTCGTGCCGTCGCAGGCGGTGCAGACGGGACAAAACGGCCAGTTTGTTTACATCGTGAAGCCGGATCAAACCGCCGAGGAGCGTCCGGTAACAACTGGCATTACGTATCAAGGCGAAACCGTGGTGCAAAGCGGATTGAAGGTCGGCGAAACCGTGGTGACCGATGGCCAGTTGCGTCTGGAACCCGGCACCAAGGTCAACATCAAGAGTGCTCTTTCGTCCACCAACGCGCCATGAACGTTCCTGAACTGTTCATCCGCCGCCCCGTGATGACCACGCTGGTCATGTCGGGCATTTTGTTGTTCGGGCTTATCGGTTACCGCCTCCTGCCGGTGAGCGATCTGCCCAGCGTGGATTATCCGACCATCCAGATCTCGGCCAGCCTGCCCGGCGCAAACCCGGATACCATGGCGTCGTCCGTGGCCACCCCGCTGGAAAAGCAGTTCTCGATCATCGCCGGCGTGGACTCCATGTCGTCAGTCAGTTCGCTGGGCAGCGTGCAAATCACCATCCAGTTCACGCTCGATCGCAACATTGACGCGGCGGCGCAGGATGTACAGGCGGCCATCGCGCGGGCGGCGCGGCAACTGCCGCCAAACATGCCCTCGCCGCCCACTTACCAGAAGGTCAACCCCGCGGATGCGCCGATTCTTTATCTTGCCCTGTCGTCGCCCACGCTGCCGCTTTCGACGGTGGATGATTATGCCGAGACGATGCTGGCGCAGCGCATTTCGATGATCACCGGCGTCGCCCAAGTGTCGGTCTTTGGCTCGCAGCAATACGCCGTGCGCGTGCAGGTGGATCCGAACAAACTGGCGGCCTACGGCATCGGCATTGACGAAGTCGAGGCGGCCGTGGAACAGGGCAACGTGGACCAGCCGACCGGCACGCTTTACGGCCGGCACCAGGCGTTCACCGTGCAGGCCACGGGCCAGCTCCAGAAGGCGGCGGACTACCGGCCGCTCATCGTCGCCTATCGCAATGGCAACCCGGTGCGCCTGCAGGAACTGGGGCGCGTGATTGACAGCGTGCAAAACGACAAGGTGGCAAGCTGGTTTGACACCACACGCGCCATCGTGCTGGCCATTCAACGCCAGCCCGGTGCAAACACGGTCGCCGTGGTGGACAACATCACCCGGTTGCTGCCGCAGTTCCGCAATCAAATCCCGGCAGCCGTGCATATTAACGTTCTTTTCGACCGTTCGCAGTCCATTCGCGATTCGGTCGCGGACGTCAAGCGCACGCTCTTCATCGCGGTCTGTCTCGTGATCCTGGTCATCTTCCTCTTTCTGCGGAACCTTTCGGCCACGCTCATTCCGAGTCTGGCGCTGCCGATGTCCATCATCGGCACGTTCGCGGCCATGGCGCTGCTCGGTTACAGCCTCGACAACCTTTCGCTCATGGCGCTCACGCTGTCAGTCGGATTCGTCGTGGACGACGCCATCGTCATGCTCGAAAACATTGTGCGCCACATGGAAAACGGCGAGCCGCCGATGCAGGCCGCGTTGAACGGTTCCCGGGAAATCGGGTTCACCATCATTTCCATGACCCTGTCGCTGACGGCGGTGTTCATTCCGGTGCTGTTCATGGGCGGCCTGCTGGGGCGTCTGCTGCACGAATTTGCCGTGACCATTGTTTGTGCGGTGCTGGTGTCCGGCTTCGTTTCGCTGACGCTGACGCCGATGATGTGCAGCCGGTTCATCCATTCGGAACATGGAAAAAAACATGGCCCGCTCTACAACGCCTTCGAGCGTTTCTTTGACGGAATGCGCAACACTTATGACCGCAGTTTGCAGGCGGTCATGCGCCACCGGCTCGCGACGCTCAACGTGTCGCTGGCTGTGCTGGTGGCGACCCTGGTCCTGTTTGTCGTGATCCCCAAGGGGTTTTTCCCCGACGACGACACCGGGCAGGTTTTCGGCATCACGGAGGCGGCACAGGGCATTTCCTTCGACGCGATGCGCGAACACCAGATGGCCGTGGCAAAAATCGCCGCCGCCGACCTGAACGTGGCGGACTTCATGTCGTCCATTGGCTCGTCCGCCGGCCTCAACCAGGGCCGCATTTTCATGCGTTTGAAACCGCGTTCCGAACGCAAATTGAACGCGGACCAGATCATTCAGGAACTCCGCCCGAAATTCGCCCAGATCCCGGGCATCAACGTGTATCTGCAAAACCCGCCGCTCATCCGTGTCGGCGGCATGTTGAGCAAGGCGTTGTATCAATTCAGTCTACAGGACACCGACACGAAGGAGCTTTACCACTGGTCGCCGATTCTGATGAACAAAATTGCCGCGATAACCAATGTTTTTCAGGACGTGACCAGTGACCTGCTCGTCGCCAATCCACAGGTAATGGTCGAAATTGACCGTGACAAGGCCTCCGCGCTCGGCGTCACGGCCGGCCAGATCGAAAACGCGCTCTACGACGCCTACGGCGAACGCCAGTCCTCCACCATTTACACCGACATCAACGAATACTGGGTCATCCTCGAAGTCGAGCCGCAATTTCAACGCGACCCGGACGCGCTCGGTCAACTCTACATCAACAGTTCCGTCACCGATACCAACAACTTTCCAAAGCGCATTCCGCTCAGCGCCGTTGCCCGGCTTACGCGCAACCTCGGCCCGATGAGCATTTCCCACGTCGGCCAGTTGCCGTCCGTCACCATTTCCTTCAACCTCGCGCCCGGCGTTTCCCTCGGCACCGCCGTCGAACAGGTACAAAAACTCCAGGCCGACCTGCATCTGCCGGTGACCATCAGCGCCAGTTTCCAGGGGTCGGCGCAGGTTTTCCAGTCTTCCTCGCAGGGACTCATCCTGCTGCTCATCATGGCCATTCTCGTCATCTACATCATCCTGGGAATCCTTTACGAAAGCTTCATTCATCCCATCACCATTTTGTCCGGCCTGCCGGCGGCGGGCTTTGGCGCGCTGTTGACACTGCTGTTGTTTCATCTCGACCTGAACATCTACGGCTTTGTGGGCCTCATCATGCTCGTCGGCATCGTGAAGAAGAACGCCATCATGATGATTGATTTCGCCATCGAAGCACAACGAGGTGGAAAATCCGCCGCCGAAGCAATTCACGAAGGCTGTCTGCTGCGCTTCCGGCCCATCA
>PLAY01000174.1 GCA_003134375.1 Limisphaerales bacterium
TCAATTAGCTGGACACGAGTGCATCCGACCGTTCTTCCGGAGGAATTGTTGAACGCTTATCCGGCCATTGATGCGGCTGTCATCGGCGAAGGCGAGTTGACCCTGCTCGAACTGGCCGACCACGGCATCTCGCCATCCGTCAACGGCATTGTTTTTCGCCGCGACGGGACACTGGTGCGCACACTTCCCCGCGCAGCGGTGACGGACATTGACAGCTTGGGGCCGCCCGCCTACGACCTGTTCAACCTGAAACATTTCACGGAACCCAGCCGCTGGCTGATCCGGTTCCTGAAACTCCCGGCCACCAACCTCCGCACGAGCCGCGGCTGCACGCATCGCTGCAGCTTCTGCGCCGGCCATCTGGTCTCCGGGGTGAACGTGCGCCATCATTCCATCGAATACGTCCTCGATCAGATGCGCCGCGCGGTGACCGAGCTTGGCGTGAGCGCCATTCGTTTTGAGGACGACACCGTGGGGGCGGATCGCGAGCGGTTGCTGGAATTATGCGCGGCCATCCAACGGGCCGGTTTGCACAAAAAACTGAAATGGGAGGCCTGCCTCCGGGTGAACCAGGCCAGCGCCGAAGTGCTGGCCGAGATGAAGGCCACCGGCTGCATCCAGGTTGAATACGGTTTTGAAAGCGGCTCGACGGGGTCGCTGCAGCGGCTCGGCAAGCAGACGGACATCGAGTTGAACCGGCGTGCTGTTGAACTGACACGGCGGGCGGGCCTGCGCATTTTTGCGGACATCATGGTGGGCCTGCCGGGCGAAACCGCGGTGGACTTTGAAGCCACCGTGAAATTCCTGCGCTGGGCGCGGCCGGAAATTATTTCCGCTGCGCGGCTTTGTCCGTTGCCGGGGACACCCATCTACAAAAATTTGGAGCCCGCTGCGCGGGTCACGCTCGACTGGGCCGACTTCAGCTATCCGGACAGTCAGGTAAATCCGGTCAATCTGACGGCCATGCCCGACTGGCAGATCAATGAATTATACCGGAAATTCCAGAAATATTTTATCCGGCCGCAAATGACATGGGCCTTGCTGCGGGACACACCCGCCACCGAGATCCGGGAGCGATGGCCCCTGCGCAAAAACCTGGCCCGCTTCGTCCTGCGCCATCCGCTCAAAGCCATGCAGGTGCCGTGGTAGGACATGGCTTCTGGTGGAGCGCCGGACTCCGGCCCGGCGTGAAACAAAATCCCACTGCAACATGCCAGACTGGAAGCTGGGGAAACACCAACCGAGCAGTCATAAATAGTGGCGAGTGAGGAACTTCTGTTTGAAACATCAATGAAACCTGCTATTTTACTGCAATGAATAGATGGTCTTTGTCCGATTCCGCCGAAGCGCGATTCGGTGGAGAGCCGCCCGCAGATATCAAACTTTGAGCATTGAACAAAATCCCTTTAACCCTTCCGTAAATATTCAATTCGACTTATGAAATCCCGATATCAAATGGCAGCCCTGGCAATCGTGCTCGGTGGTTTCGCCGCCACCGCCGCTGCGCAGACGACAATATTCAACGAAAATTTCGACGGCGGATATACCGGCGCGTTCGGCACGTCCTCGTATTTCGGAGGCAACCCCACCGCCACCACCAACGCTGTACAGGCGAGTGGCGGAAACCCGAACGGCTGCTGGCGGGAGACCATGACAGCAACAACCGGGAGCGACTATTACGCCGGGCAGGTGCAGTTGATGACAGTTTCCGGGAACACGGACCCGAACCCGTCGGATTACGTATTGTCCTTCGATGCCAAAGGCAGCCAGGCGGCCAACATCCAGTTCATTATCGAAACCTGGTCGGGCAGTTAATTGGAGCGGCACAAAGACCATAGACGCGATGGTCAACGACCCGTTAACTGCCGCCAATACCTGGCAAACTTTCAGCGTGAACCTGGGCAGCATCACGGGGGCCAGCCCGACCGGCGCAACCTGGCAGTTGAACTTTCAAATCAATGCCTCGCAGTGGGGTGGCGCCGACCTCACCGACACCCTGACCAACGACAATATCACCCTGGTGCATCTTGGTAATTCCCTCATGCTCACCTCGTCGGTCAACCCTTCACCCTACGGCGGCAGCGTTGCCTTCACCGCCACGGTGCTGACCAATGGGATCACCGCCGGCAACGCGACCGGTACGATGGTGTTTTCTTCTGCCTACAGCGGACCGTTCAGCACCAACACGGTGAGTGGAGGCAGCGCCACCAGTTCCTCAATTGCCAATCTGCCGGTGGGCATGGACCTGATCACCGCCATCTACTCCGGCGGCAATTATCCGGGCGGCACCAATATGTTGTACCAGGTCGTCAACGCCCCGCCGGGTCCGGACCTGGCGCAGGCCAATCTCCCCATTTACACCGACAATCTGGTGAATGGGTTCCAAAATTGGAGTTGGGCGACGGTAAATCTGGAAAACTATTCGCCGGTTCATTCGGGCAGTTATTCCATCAGCGTCGCCGATGGCGGCTACCAGGCGCTGGTTTTTGCACGTCCGGATTTTAATACCAGCCCCTACGCCAGTCTCAGTTTTTGGATCAATGGCGGCAGCGCTGGCGGCCAACAACTGCAAGTTTGGGGATTGCTGGATGGCACCAATCAAGTGGCCTATCCCTTGACTTTGGCGGCCAGTACCTGGCAGCAAATTACCATTCCGTTTTCCTCCCTAGGCGTGTCCAACAAGGCAAATTGCAGCGGCTTTTGGATTAAGGGTAACGTTGGCGCGGCCCAGCCAACGTTTTACGTGGACGACGTTCAACTGGTGGCCGCGCCTGCGCCGACGCTGGTTCAGTTGGGAGTGGATGCCGGGCAGGCGTTGCGCACTGTTGATGCGCGCCAGTTTGGACTCAATACCGCAACCTGGGACGGCAGTCTGGGCAATTCAACCACGCTGCCGCTGCTTGAGCAAATCGGCTGTTTGACCTTGCGCTGGCCGGGTGGCTCGACTTCTGACGCATATGATTGGGCTGGCGACCCGGTCGGGAATGCCACCTTTATGTCCATTGCCACCAATTTGGGCGCTCAAGTTTTCACCACTGTTAATTACGGCACCGGCACTCCCGGTGAGGCGGCTGCCTGGGTGCTCTCGGCCAACAAAACCAATAATTGCGGCTTCAAGTATTGGGAAATTGGCAATGAATGCTATGGCACGTGGGAAACCGATTCCCATGCTATTCCGAATGATCCTTACACGTATGCCACCAACGCGGCGGCTTACATTCAGCAGATGAAGGCGGCTTACCCGGCTGTGCCCATTAAAGTGGGCATCGTCGTCGCGCCGGGAGAGGGAAGTTATTCCAATAACGCGACGCATTTTGCCGTCAATCCACGCACCGGCACCACGAACTATGGATGGACGCCCATCGTGTTGTCCCAATTGAAAAGTCTCGGGGTCATGCCCGATTTCGTCATTTATCATTTTTACTGGCAATACACCTCGAGCTGGAGTTTTTACTCCGGCTCTCCGGACAGTGACGCCCTGCTGTTGCAGGTCGCCGGCAATCCGTGTCCCCTGACCTGGACCGACTGGGCCAGCGCCGCCGCCGACTTGCGCCAGCAAATCAGCGATTACATCGGAACATCTGGCGCCAACATTGAGTTGTCTGTGACGGAAAACAACAGCGACGCCGGGTCCATGGGCAGGCAATCCACCAGCCTGGTCAACGCGCTCTATCTTGCCGACAGCACCAGCCAGCTCATGAAAACCGAATTTAAATCGTATGTCTGGTGGAATTTGCACAATGGTGCGGACCCCAGCGGCGATTTTGACCCGACGATTTACGGCTGGCGGGCAAATGGTGATTACGGGATCTTGAGCGGGTCAAACACTCCGTATCCCACCTTTTACGCTGAAAAATTGCTGCAATATTTTGCGCGGCCCGGCGATTCCGTCCTCAACGGCACCAGCGATTCTCTTTTGCTTTCCGCCTATGCCGTTCATCGCACCAATGGCGCTCTCACGATGCTCGTCATCAACAAGGACATGACCACGAGCCTGAATGCGCATATCGTGCTGGCCAATTATGCGCCGTGGACCAACGCAACGATTCAATCTTACGGCATCCCGCAGGATCAGGCGGCGGAAACCGGTGCCGGTGCTTCACTGCAAGACATCGCGACGACGAACTTTCCAACGGCCGGCACGAACTTCAGCTGTTCCTTTCCACCCTTGTCGCTGACGCTCTTGACGTTTGCACCAGGACCTTCGGTGATTTCCGTGTTGGGCGTCCCGCCCGGACAGGTGGAGCTGCTTCTTCGAGGCCAGCCTGGCACGCCTTATGTCATTCAAAGTTCGCCGGATTTGATGGCGTGGACCTCCGTCTCCACCAACACGCTCGTGGGGAGCACTCTGAACATCACCATCCTGGTTTCTCCGGGTTCCCCGTACCAATTTTACCGCGCCGTTTGGCAGCCTTGAAATATTAGAGCGGCCTGTTTTTTATCAAACGGCGTCGTTGCGCAACGCAAATTGTTGAGCGCATAGCGCTCCAAGGCAGTATCCGAATGCGCAGCGAGAGGAGACGAGCATGAGCTGCGAACAGCCTGCCGCGTGAGGCGACCTGTCCATCGAAGCCTCGGCGAAGTTGGGGAAGCCTTTTACGGGGTTTAACGCGTAGCGAAGCTTTGCGCGTGATTTTCGGTCCAACGAGAAATTCCACCTTTCCCCGGCCAGCAAGCCCGGTCATCCACGCTGACGCGGGAAATGCTCTGCCAGCAGCTCGCCGGCCTTTTGCACGCCGTGGATAATGCCCGGCGTGAACTCGGATTTGCGGAAGTAGCCGGTCATGGCTTCCGCCAGCTTCCGCCAGAATTCATCCCCGCACTTCGCATGAACGGCTTCATCGCCGATGACGGCAAATTTGTGCGCGCGCGGCGCCACAAAAATCAGCACCCCGTTCCGTTCGGGCGACTTGTTCATGCCCAGGCGCATGAATTCCGCCTGCGCGGCGGCGACGGGGTCGTCAACGTGTTTGGGGCTGATGCTGACGCGGATTTGGCCGGAGGTCTTGTGTTCGGCGTCACGAATCGCCGCGACAATTTTGTCGTGGTGCAAGTGTTTGGAGAAGGTTCGCGGGTGCATAAATTACCAGCTCCCTCCCGCGCCACCGCCGCCAAAGCTGCCGCCTCCTCCTGAAAAGCCACCGCCGCCGCTTGAAAAACCTCCACCGCCCCAACCACGGCTTGAACCGCTGCTGGAGAGTAATAACCAGGGGAAAAACATTCCCGAACCTCGTGCGAAAAAAACAATAATGACGATTAACACGATAAATCCAAAGCCAAGGAAGGGACTGCTTGATCCGTGTGGGGGCCGACTGTCTGAGTGCGAACTGAAGCT
>PLAY01000198.1 GCA_003134375.1 Limisphaerales bacterium
GAACTCAGAAACGGCGGGCAACAATCAACCGATGGTTCAAATGTGAGACTGACCCATTCGCTTCATGTTTTATACGGGAATAATTTGTTTCACCTTCGCCGCATAGGTGCGAATTGCTTGCGGAAGATTTTCGATAAGCTCATTCTTTAGTGCTTCCACTTTGTTTGTTAATTCGGCGCTTCCAAAAGGTGCAGCGATTTCTTTTCTCCACATATTGTTTGCTGTAGCTATACTTGGAAAGAGGGGATGGTCCGAATATCCAGCAACAATGTGGATCCGCTTATCGCTTAACACTTCAAATAGAACACATCCTGTAAAAGTGATTTCAATATGGCCCATTTTCATGGACACTTTCACTTCACTTGACGTTTTTGAAATTATTGATGCACCTTGGAAGACCTCTGGAAGGCCAGTTTTATTTTGATAAATTGCCGCGCTGTCGGTGGTCCTCCACGACCTTGGCAACGGCTTCGGTCAAAGCCTGCATGGCTTTCCGGGTGAGGGATGTCTGGGTTGTTTTTTTCATGGTGCAAACTTCCGCCGCAACTGGTCGTAAAGCGCAGCATCGCCGATCACAGTCTGCCCCGCCTCGTCCTTAAAAATCAATCGCGGTGTGAGGGTCAGGCAGGCATCCAACTCTCAACGTTGACGGGCGTCCCGGAATTTTTGTCACAGGTTCGGCCTTTTTTGGCACTTATACGGTGATATGATTACTACCGGAATGGTGCCGACCATGGAATATAACGACGCGGAGCTGGTGGCGCAGAGTTTGCGCGGCAGCCGCGATGCCTTTGGCCAGATTGTGGCGCGCTATCAGACGCTGATCTGTTCGCTCGCTTATAGCGCCACCGGCAGCCTGACCCAAAGCGAGGATTTGTCGCAGGAAACGTTTGTCACCGCCTGGAAACAACTGGCCGAATTGCGCGAGCCGGGCAAACTGCGCGCCTGGTTGTGCGGCATCGTCAGAAATCTCACCCGCCGGACGCTGCGCGGACAGGAACGCGAACCGGCGCATGCGGCAGAGCCGTTGGACATCGCGCAGGAATCGCCCGCACCCGAACCGCACCCGCTGGACCAGGCCATCAGCCGGGAAGAGGAGGCCATCTTGTGGCGTTCGCTGGAACGCATCCCGGAAACCTATCGCGAACCGCTCATCCTGTTTTACCGCGAACACGAATCCGTTGAACGGGTGGCGCAGGTGTTGGATTTGTCCGAGGACGCCGTCCGGCAACGGCTCGCGCGCGGGCGCAAATTGTTGCATGAGAAAGTTGTGGCGTTCGTGGAAGGCGCATTGCGCCAGACCGCGCCGGGACAGTCATTTGCGGGAACGGTGCTCGCGGCGCTGCCACTCACCGCTGGTTCGGTGGCGACGGCGGGTATTGGGGTGGCAAAGGGGACTGCGGCAGCCAAGGGCGGCGGCTTGTTGTTTTTGCTAAGTCTGCCGTTTATCGGAGTGTTTATCACAATGCTGGGGGCTGTGGTGACCGTGCAAGCCATCGAGTCGCCTGCTGCACGCCGCCGCGGGTATTGGGGGTTGATCATATTGTTGCTGCTCGTGGTCGCGTTGGTGATGGTGGAAAATCTGGCGTTTGTTCTGAGGCATTGTTGGCAGTGGAGTGACGAAACCTTCGCCCTGGTGCGGGTTGGCTATTGGTGGTTCTTTGCCATGATCCTCGCCACGATGCACGCAACCGGCATCCGGCCGCAAAAGGAATCCAGCCAGGGAACGAACAGCCAGGCATTGTCTCCGGCCCGCAAGCGGGTCAACGCGCTGGCGTTCTGTGTGATGGTGGTCGGGAGCATGTTGTGGGTGTTCGGCCTGGCGTGGCGCATGGGAGACCGGATGTCGGCCGGGATTGTCGCCGCGACGGTCGTACTGATGCTGGTGTGGGGCTTTGGGTCGCGGGATTTGCTGAGGGAAGATCGGGTGTCAAGATTGCGGTTTAGCCGGGTGTTTTTAGGTTCGTGGTGGGGAGTGATTCTCCTGCTGCTGAACTGTCGGTTGGACGTGTGGATGGCCACCGTCCGCGGCACGGACCTGGCCGAAGCGCACAGCGTCCTGCCGATGTGGACCGTCCACTTGGGCACGCTGCTGCTGCTGCTCTGGGCCGCGTGGCTGATGGCGAGGGGGAAGGCTAAAGTTTAAGAGAAGACGGCGAATCGGATTTCAGTTCCTGGCGATCTCGTCAATTAGAGCATTTCCAGTTATTNNAAACCCGCAGACAAGAATGTCTGCGCTACATCAAAGTTGGAACAGCCCCAGCATTTAGCCTTCCTTCTTCAACCCATTTCCCTTGAATCCTTCGCGGCGGGCGGGCAATTTGCGACGCCGTGAAGAATTTTTTCATGCTGCTGCTCGCGTTGTGCCTGGCGTCCGGCCTGTCGCCGGCGCACGCGACCGGCTTCAACGGCCAAAGCTACGTGCCGCTGGTGGATTGGGCGCGTGCGAACGGCTTGAAATGTTACTGGCTCAAGCGCGGCGACGAGATCGTGGTTACCAACCGCACGACCCGGCTGGTTTTTGACAAGGATTCACGCATGGCGGAGGTCAACGGGACCGATGTGGCGCTGTCCTTCCCGGTGGCGTCGGACCACGGCGTGCTGCTCATCGCCCAAATGGATCTCAACACGGCCATCCGGCCGCTGTTATTCCCGCCCCGGTTCGCCGACGCCAAACGCATCACGACCATCTGCCTTGACCCGGGGCACGGCGGCAAGGACACGGGCAACCACACGTTCTGGCACAGCGAGAAGACCTACACACTGGCGCTGGCGCTGGAATTGCGCGACCAGCTCAAAAAAGCCGGGTTCAATGTCATCCTGACGCGCAGCAAGGATACCTATGTTGATTTGCCCGACCGTCCGGCGCTGGCCAACCGGCGCGGCGCGGATTTGTTCGTGAGCCTGCATTTCAATGCGACGCCAACCGGGAAAGACGAGGTCGAAGGGCCGCAGACGTATTGCATCACGCCCGTCGGCGCCAGTTCGACCGACGCGCAGGGCGAGGGTGCAAATTTCGGCGCGACGGCGGCCAATAGCGCCGAGCAAAAGAGTTTGCTGCTGGCGTATCAGGTCCAGAAATCACTGGTGAAAAACCTCGGGGCGAAAGACCGCGGTGTGCGCCGGGCGCGTTACTGGGTTTTGCGTGACGCCACGATGCCGGCGATTTTGGTTGAAGGCGGTTACATGACGCATCCGGTCGAAAGCAAAAAGATTTACAACGCCACGTACCGCCACCAGATGGCACAGGCAATCTTGATCGGCATTCTGACCTATCAAAGGCTGGTTTCGCCGCCTCCTCCGGCGTTGCCGTCAACCCACCGTCCGGGGATGAATTCGAACAGGGTTTCAATCCCAAACCCGCGCGCCGTGAAAACGGAATCACTAATGACCAAATGATTCCCAATGACAAAAGCTCAAAAATCAATACGGCGCCCGTGTCCACGCATTGGATATTTGGGCTTCGACATTTCTTCGTTATTAGGGTTTAGTCATTCGTCATTGTTCAAATGAGCATTGCGACCAAAAACGGCGATGACGGCACGACGGCGTTGATGTATGACCGGCGGGTGCCGAAAACCGATCCGCGCATCGAGGCGTGCGGTGCGGTGGACGAGTTGAACGCCGCGCTTGGGGTGGCGCACGCGTCGGCAAAACATGGTTTCGTACGCAACAACCTGCTGGTGATTCAGAAGGACCTGATTGTGTTGATGGGCGAACTGTGCGTCCAGCCGGAGGATTTGCCCCGTTACGTCAAGGACGGCTATTTGCTGGTCACGCCGGCGATGACGGCAACGCTTGATGCGCTGGTGGGCGAAATCGAGGAGCAGAACGTGAGTTCCAAAGGCTGGGCGACGCCGGGAGCGACCCCGACGGCTGCGGCGTTGGACCTGGCGCGGACGATTTGCCGTCGTGCGGAACGGCGGGTGTGCGGTTTGAAGGAAACCGGCGAATTAAAAAACGCGGAAATTGTAATTTATCTCAATCGGCTGAGCGATTTGCTATGGCTGTTTGCGCGCTGGGTGGAGACGCAGTCAGGTTCCGGCAAATGAAATGCGCTCTGGAATGTTTGGCCCGGCAATCTGTGAGCGCCAATGAAATCATTGGCGGCAAAGTCACTGCCGCCACAGGTGCCAAAGCCCAACCGGGTGCATCCGGGATGTTCCCAGCCGCTTATTGTGAGAGGATGTAGAATTGTTGCGGCACGTCGGGATTGATTCCATTGGTGAGGTTAAATTGCCCGTTGCTGTCAAAGGTGCTCGTCGCAATTGCCGTCCAGTTCGTCAACGCCAGCGCCACGTTCGTACTCGTCAACAGCTCATAGTTTCCGTTGGCCCAACCGTTCGTCCCGCTAAACACCAAATTTGTTCCCGCCAGGCTGAAGCCGGTGATATACGGCGCTGGTTTGATGGCTGACACCACATTCAATATCCCGTTTGTCAGCGGGCTTGCATCCCAAACCAAACCATCGCCCAACCCCGGCAGATTGGTCGTGCTGAATGATCCCGCATAGGTCGAAGCGTTGAACAGTTTGAAGCTGTCGCCCGCCGCCAGCGTGCCGGAGAGGCTTGTCACATTGAGGATCCCGCCATAGTTCAAGGTGCCGCCCATGGACAACACGTCGTTGGTTCCGTTGACCTTGTCGAGTTTCATCACGGTTGTGCCACCCAGCGTTGCACTCGATGTCACGGTCAACACCCCCAGACTCGCGGCTGACCCGGGGGCAACCGTTGAAGTGCTGGTCACAGTTAAAACTCCCTTCACCGTTCCAAACCCGTTTAACGTCTGGCCGCTGGCCAGCGTCAAGGTGCCATCGGTGCGAGCAGAGACATCCATGGTTGCGCCCGCTAACACGGTGATCACCGGAGTGTTATTAATCGAACCTTTGCCGCTCAACGCGAGCGTGCCGGCATTGACCGTGGTATTGCCGGTGTAGGTGTTGGAATCACCCAAGGTTTGGGTGCCGGAACCGGTTATCATGAGGCTGATGGGACCGGTGATGATGCCGGAATTGTTGGTAGAGCCGTCACCGTAAGCATAAGTGCCACTGCCCGATAAAGTGAGTGTGGCGGCGGTGGCGGAGTTGGTGGCGGCGTTTTTCAAGGCGGCGCTGGTATTGATCCCCGCGACTGAATTAAGTCCCGCGATTTCCTGATTACGACCGTCAAGATCGAACACGCCGAGGTTGGCGCTGGCGGACTGGCCAATGTTGACCACAGTGCCTGTGGGCAGGCGGTTGTCGCCGGTGGTCAATTGCACCGTGCCATTGTTAATGAACGTGTTGCCGGAGTAAGTGCTCACGCCGCCGAGAGAAAGGATGCCCGCTCCTTGTTTGACGAGAATGCCCGTCGAAGCCGGCTTGTCGGCAATGATGCCATTGTAGGTGAGGGATCCGGCGGCTGATTTCACGCTGATCGAAGTGCCCGTCGTCGAGCCAACCTGGATGCCGCGGTTGGAATTCAACGTATAGGTGACCGCGTTTCCGTTCGTGTCGGCGGAGGTCATCCGGCCGCCATCAATGACAATCGCGCCAGCCGTGGGCGACCCCGGAACCGCACCGAAACTTCCGTCGTATTGAAATTGGACTTCCGCGCCGTTGATGTTGATCGGTCCGGTGAAGGTGTTTCCCGCGTTGCCGATATTGATCGTGCCAGCACCGCTGCCCCAAAAATTAAGCCCTACTCCGGCGCTGCCGGAAATCACTCCGATCAGCATGCGGCTGCCGCTCGTGGTGTTGTTCGTGATGTTGGCTGTCGCAGTTCCAAGGCTGGTTGGCATTGCCCAAGTGTCATTGCCTGTGCCGGTGAAGGTAAAGTTGCCGCCGACGTTGAGCAGGGTTGGCGCGAAAGCGCTGCTGCCTGAAGATTGAATGGTGCCACCGTTAATGTTGAGGGTTCCCGCGCCGAAACTATTTTTCTTCGAAACAATCATTGTCCCGGCGTTCAGCGTGAACGGGCCGGGGAAAGCGCCCCCTTCCGAAGACATGTCCCAGGTGCCGTTCCCGGCTTTGATGAAGCCTGTCCCGGCGGTGGTCGGGAAAGTTTGACTTTGCCAGGTCAAAGTTACGCCGTCGGCAACCGTGAAGGTGCTGATCGTTCCACTGGTGCTCAACGTGCCGGCTGCGGTCACGGTGGTGTTCGCATTGACTGTGACGTTTCCAATCGCGGTGGCGGTCACGTAGGTGATCAGGTTGGGTGAGGTGAACGGGGTATTGAAAATGGCATTGTCGCCCGCCGACCATCCCACGCTGAAAGGTCCGCTGGATGACGTTCCCCAGGACGAACTGGTCCAAGTGGCGCTGGTGCCGTTTGTCTGCCAATATTTGTCCGCCGCTTTTACCTGGCTGACCGTTACCAGAGCGGTAATGGCCAACATGACCAAGGTGACTTTCGCCACGCGGGCGAAGCCGGTTTGCATCCAAGAGCGATTATTTTTCATAAATATCAGAAATTTGGGTTCAGGTTGGTGTTGAAACGGGCAAACGTTTTGCTGAAGCCTGACACGCGGTTCGGCCGCCATCGCGGCTAATTACATGAAAGCAATTTCAGGGATGATGTTGCGACTGTCAAGTTAATGTCTGAGGGCAGTGATGAAAGGTAGTGTAAGAGTTGTTGTGT
>PLAY01000188.1 GCA_003134375.1 Limisphaerales bacterium
TTGATTGCAAGTTAGTATAAAATTTGAAAACGTTTTGGCTTCGCGACGCCATGTCGAAGAATCAGGACATTTCACCTGGGAGCGCCGGCGTCCCGCCGGCAGGTTGCGAATACATCTCTCCCAGAACTCGCCGGCGGGACGCCAGCGCTCCCAGGCCTTGGCGGCAGATCCCCGGCGCTTCACACCTTCCCGTAAGTCTCTTCGATGATCTGGCGGAAGTTGTTTTCGCCGACGTTGACGATGCCCATTTCGCGCCGGGCGTTCTCCGGCGAGTCGCTGGCGTGGGCGGCGTTGACCATGATGGTCGAGCCGAACTCGCGGCGGATGGAGCCGGGCGGCGCCTTGGACGGATCGGTCGGGCCCAGCACGTCGCGGATTTTGGCGACGGCATTCACGCCTTCATAGACCAGCGCGATGCACTTTTCCGTGCCCGGATGGGTCCACTCGGCTTCCGGCAATTCCGACGGCGCATGGCCGGACATGAAACGGATGATGTTCTCGAATTGATTGTCGCCGAAGGTCGCGCAAAGGGTTTCGCCAAGTTTTTTTTCCTCGGCGGCGGGAATTTTAAAGCCGAATTCCTTTTCCAGCACGGCTTTGGTCTTGGCTCCGACCATGTCCTTGAGCTTGGTGCGAAGAACTTCGCGGACGGGACCGTAAAATTCCATCGCCTGGGCCACGCTCATGCGATGCACCTTGGCGCCCACAATGAACAACCCGGCGCGGGAGAAAAAGTCGATGACATTGCCGGGCCGGCCGGTGGCAAAACGAAAATTATCCGGTTTGATGAGCACAAGCGTGCGCTGGCCGGTTTCGCCGGGTTGATAGGCAATGACTTTTTCCAGCACACCGCCGTCCTGGTCGGAATGGCGCGCCCACAATTTGAGTTTCTCCCCGGCTTCTTCCGGTCGGGGCGCGGCCAGCACCGCTGGTTCAAAGTAGCGGATTTGCCCGTTATCATCCGTGATCAGGTCGCCGTAAGTGTCACGAATGGTTTCCCCCACGCGCCGCTCCGGACTGAGGTTGCCGACGACGGAACGAATCTTTCGCACTGCGTCATCGCCACGGAACAGGAGCGCCATCACCCGCCGCCGCCGTCCGGTCTTGGGGTCGGGTGAGAAATTTTGGATGACGTATTGGCAAAGCAGTTCCTGGATTCGCCGATCTTGGGGGTCATGGGCGGAGACAATGGTTTCGGCATATTGCTTTACCAGCTCGGCACCCGGCGCGAACATGCGCATGGCTGCCAGGTCCAGCCCCGTCCGCGAAATCAGGCGGGTTAAAATTCCGCCGGTGCGCGACTTGTAAAGCGAATAGGGCGTGATGATGACATAAGCGAGTTGCTGCGGCATAATCAGTTCGTGGTCGGCGGATTGGCCGGCGTCGCACTGGTGGCGGCTTTGCCGCCCAAAATCTTGAACATCACCGTGCCACAGGTCGGGCATTTGCCCTTGATCGCCTTGCGCCCATTTTTCATCGTCTCTTCAACCCCGTTGGCGATTTCCTTCTTGGCTTTGCATTTAACGCAATATCCTTCGGCCATAAAATTTCCCCGGCCACGCGCTTTATGCGCCGGACGGATAGGCGCACAGTCTAAAGAAGGAGGTCCGCCAAAGCAACCTGGAAAAGGAATCATCAGAAACAATTGAAAGTTAACTACTTATGGCCAGGCAGACCTCCGGTACAGGCCCGAAACCGGCGGAACCGCTTGCCTAATCGTTTATTGCGGATTATACCCCCTCCATGATTGTTACCGCCGATGCCCGATGCCGGGTGACGCTGCCCAAACCCGCTCATCCCGGCGATGCTTTTGACCTGGAAAAGACCGGGTCCGGCCAGTTTCTTTTGACGCGGCTGGAAAAACCGGCGCGCAAAGTGACTTTGGGCCGGGAAAATGGATTTTTAGTCGCCACTTCCGCCAAGCGCATCACGATGGCCGAAACCCACAAATTGATGAATCAATTTCCATGAACAGCAAACATCAGGCCGCATTTGTGTTGCCGGAGTGACGGTTTGAAAATCTTTTGAAAGTTGGAGCCGACTCACGTCGGCTGCTACGGTGGAAGATGCGTCGGTGCTGGTTTTGGTTTGTTGAAATTTACTGCACCGTCTGTTTCCTTAATTCCGTCTTCAATATTTTCCCCATTGCGTTTCGAGGCAAAGCCGACACGAAAACCACCCGTTTCGGCACTTTGTAGTCAGCCAGTTTGCCGCGCACGAATTGCAGGAGGGCCTTTTCTTCGACCGCTTGTCCTTCCGCCGCAATGACAAAAGCCACCGGCCGCTCGCCCCGGCGCGCATCCGGCACGCCTATGACCGCCGTTTCCTTGATGCCCGGAAATTGGTAAATGACCTCCTCAATCTCCCGCGGATAAACGTTGTTGCCGTTGACCAGCAGCATGTCCTTCTTCCGGTCGGTGATGTAATAATAACCATCCGTGTCGCAATACCCCACGTCGCCGGTGTAAAGCCAGCCGTCGCGCAAAACCTTCGCCGTTTCTTCTGGCTGATTCCAATAGCCGCGCATCACGTTCCCGCCGCGGATGCAGATTTCGCCGATGGGTAATTCCTGGCCAGCCTCGTCGCGGATGCTCAACTCCACGTTCGGGATCGGTTTGCCAATCGAGCCGGGTTTGTTGATGCCGTAGATGGGATTCACCGTGGCCACCGGACTGCTCTCGGTGGGGCCGTAGCCCTCGCGCAGCGGAAACGGGAATTTCAGCGTGAACTCGTTGAACACCTCCACCGGCAACGGCGCGCCACCGCTGATGCACAGCCGCAGCGGCAGCCGGCTGAACTCCGGCACGGCCAGCACCGCGCGGTAAAATGACGGCACGGCCGGCAGAATCGTGCCGTGATGGCGCGCGATCTCCTCCAGCACCGACTTGAACGGGTGCAGCGTTTTCAACAGCAGAATCCCGCCGCCGCACAGCACCGGCAACAGCGTGCCCACCGTGAACATGAAGCTGTGAAACTGCGGCAGCGCCACCACAACGCGGTCGTCCTCCCGCACCTTGAGCGCCACCACGCAACTCGCCACATTGTGGAGAAAATTGCCGTGCGTGAGCATCGCTCCCTTCGGATGGCCGGTCGTGCCGGAGGTGTAGAGCATCGCCGCGAGGTCTTTCTCGGAACACGAAGATGGAGAATGGAGGTTGGAGGATGGATTGAGCGCGGGAAATTCCTCGACGCGCAAAATTTCGAGCGCTGGCCGCGCGGCTTTCAAAGTGTCAGAGTGTGCTGCCAGTTCCGCGTCGGTGATGAGCACGTTCGCGCCGGCATCGTTCACGATGTAACTCACCTCGGCAGGTTTAAGGAAGTTGTTGATGGGCACGACCACGCCGCCGGCCGACAGAATGCCGAACACCGATGTAACAAACTCCGGACAATTCTTCACCCACAGCGCCACGCGGTCGCCGGGTTTGACGCCGAATTTGCCGGTCAACTCCGCCGCCAGGGCGCACGATTGCGCGAACAGCTTGGCATAGCTGAATTCGCTTTCGCCCCAATACAAGGCGATTTTATCCGGCCGTTTTTCCACCGAGGCGGCAAACGCAGTGGCCAAATTCATGGTGCCAGACATTACGAAAAATGTTCACCGCTTCGCAAGGGATGAAACCGGCATCAATACGCCCGCCACATGCAACGGCAAACGGCGGAAATGGAATGGTTTTTACGACCGCCCAAAACCTTACCATCTCCCCCGAGGAGAAGGAATAGCCACA
>PLAY01000009.1 GCA_003134375.1 Limisphaerales bacterium
AGGGTCTGGGCCGCCGCATCGAACAACAGGCCCAATAGCGATCGCTGGTTGCGCTCGCTCCAGAGGATCAGTGGATTCAACTCGTGCGGCAGAGTGAACACGTTGTGAAAGTACGGCACCGGCAAGAGTTCTTCCTGGCGGGCTGTCACCCAGGCGGCCGTGGCTATGGTCTGGCACTTCGGGCAATGACGGTTGCGGCAACTATGGTAGGTGTACCGCTCGAAACCGCAAGACGGGCACCAATGGCGATGGCCACCCAAGGCGGCGGTCCGGCAATGGGTAATCGCCCATGCCGCCTTGCGTTGCGACGGTGTCAGGTGATGCGTCTCTTGGTATGCCTGACCGTACTGCCGAAAGATGTCGGCCAGTTCGCAGGAAGCAGTTTCCACCGGCACCGCACCGCAGGGCGCGGCATCGGACATAGCGATTACTCCGCAATGCCGGAGCCCTTGGGCACCCCAGCGTCGGAACCCTTGGGTGTCGGAACGGGGGGTTCCTCGGGCACGAGAACATCGAAGTCCTTGGAGACCGGAACGCCGGAATCCTGGGGCACCACGCAGTCGGAGTCCTGGGGCAGACGCAGCAGATCGAGGGGGCTGTGGACACCGTCAAGATGTTGACTGGTCACGTGCAAGTACTTCGCTGTGCTGTTCAGGCTGGCGTGGCCCATCAGACGCTGGATCGTCGGCAACGGCACGCCCGCTTCCATCAGGTGCGTGGCGAAAGAATGTCGCAGCGTGTGACAGGAAGCGGATTTGGTGATGGTGGTTCGTCTCAATGCCTCCTTGACGGTTCTTTGCAATCCGGTTTCCGCCGTGTGATGCCGCCCGATTCGGCCCGTTTCCAGATCGGTTGAAAGGTTGGCCGATGGGAAAACCCATTGCCAAGCCCATTCACGCGTCGCATTCGGATATTTATGGGCCAGCCCCAAAGATAAGAAGACGCAACCAAAACCATCCACCAAGTCCCGCTCATGCATCTTTCGCACCCCGGCCAGATGCTTTTGCAACGGCTCACGCAACGATTCCGGCAGAATCGTCACGCGGTCTTTGGCCCCCTTGCCGGCACGTACCACGATTTGTCCCCGGGCAAAATCCACATCCTTCACCCGCAAGCGCAGCAATTCCAAGATCCGCATCCCGGTTCCATACAACAAGCGCGCCATCAATTGATAGGTTCCGGCCAGTGCGTCAATCAATTCCCTTACCTCCTCCTGAGTCAGCACCGTGGGCACACCTGGCGAACGCTTCACCCGCACAAAATCCCCTGTCACCATGGGCACGGCCAGCACTTCGCGGTAGAGAAACAGCAGCGCGTTCAATGCCTGATTCTGCGTGGAAATCGAAACGTCCCGCTCGGTAGCCAGATAGGTCAGGAAGGGCGTCACGCCCTGGCTGCCCAAGTCACGAGGATGCCGCCATTCTCCGGCCCGTGTCTTGTGGAATTTCAGGTAACGCACTGCCCATTCCCAATACGAGCATTCTGTCCTGGGCGATAAATGCTTGAACCGCGCCACCTCGTGAAACTGATCCTTAAGCCGCGCCTTGGGGTTGGGCAACAATCGGCCCAACGGCGTACCTGCAGTCTTTGCTGGAATGGATTGCGGGGTCATAAACGGTGTAAGAATATGCTAGACAGCAGTTTCAGTCCAGTTTACACTCATTTCATGAAAAAGGATAGACTGCAAAACAGGCCGTCCATTATCTGTTAGGCGTCATTCAAATATTATGTCATCAAAGCTTATTAAGAAATTGATGCTCGCGAACGGAGTAGTCCTAGCCTTGAGTCTGTCGTTAATTGTGTATCTATTATTCTTCAGGCCGTTGCGGACGACAGCCCTCACCTCGAACGCGTTGACAGAGTTGGATGCCATTAAGGTTTCATCCGACACGGCTGATATGGTTGCACATGCTGAACGTATGTATGTGATTGTGGTTCAGGTGATGCGTGATGCTTGGCTTTTGTGCGGAGTTATTGTGTTTGTGCTTATATTGATTGCGTTGTTGAGCATTTCGAATCTTGGATGGTCGGGGATGCTCAAGAGGTTGAAAGATGCGAACCATGACGTCTAATATGAGGATAGGCTGCACAGCGCCCTTCAAGGTTAATCCAGAGTGGGTTGTAAAACACTGGCAGGCCAATCTCGCGGGCCAGTTGATCAACAACCAGTGACACCCATTCGCGCGTGATTTGTCCGGGTGGTGTCGAATTTGAAACCAGATCCGCGAGCGGGGGAAGTGGCGCGGTGCTGGTTGCAAATTTGACACGACCAGTCATTGATGGGGTGAGGGTTCGCGTGATTGGCATCCGGCTTGGCCTTCAATCCGCAGGCCGCATGACAAACACGTGAACACGAACGGGGAATTTTTGCCTCGTCTTGGAATAACCGAGTCGGCGACAGTCAGCCCGAAAGTTTGTGCGCTGGGGGGGGGGATGAGTTCACCAACTGACAAAACATCCTTAAAAAACACTATAATTGTTCTAGCCAACGTCTGCGGCATAGATTGATTGAATTTATTGGCGGAAAGTGAGGGCGGCGGGTGAAAAAGAGTTTTGATCCGTGTGCTAGTTTTTGTGCTAGAGTCGCATCTTTTTCGAGGCACTTAATGAGACATTGAGCGGAAAGGCTCTAAACTGATTTCGGCCAATAAAATCAATGGTTTTGCCGCTATTTGAAGTGATGAATTGCGACCTGAAAAAATGGCCAAAAATGGAAACCTGAATCTAGCGCGTCTGCCAATTCCGCCACGTGGGCCCAATGATTCGACGGCCATTCTAATACGCGCCCGGCAGCCTCCGGGCAAGTCAAATTGAAGAACACCGCCGGTGGAGCGCCGGCCCCTGCCACGCCGAAGCTTCCCGGCAAAGGCTGGTCCGGCACGGCAGGTTGGAGTTCACACTTCAGCGTGCCATCCGAACAAGCTGAAGTTTGAACTCCAGCGTTTTCAGCCGGAACCGGGCTTGATGCCTTTCAATTCGAGCTTGAGCGCGTGCAGCGACAGGTTGATGTCGCAGATGAACGCGACGAGCGACGCGAGCAGCGCGGTCATGCACGCGATGAATATCAGGCCGATGAAGAATCCCTGCTCCCAGTGCAGCAACGCGGTCACAAACAGCGTGATGATGAGCGCCGACGCCAGCAGGGCGCTGAGCGTGGCCAAGATGATGCTCAGGCGGACCACCCGGGCGCGGCGGTAAAGGATGTCCACCTGCGCCAGCGCCTGCGCGCGGTCCTCGCCCGTGCGCTGTGACAGTTCCGCTTTCAGCAGCCGGGCGCGGTCAATGGCGCGCCCCAGCCGGTTGGTCATCGTCAGCAGCAGCAGGCCCACGCCGGAGATGAGAATCACCGGCCCGATGGCCACCTGCAGCACCGGAACAATTTCATTAAGCGGAGTCGTCGGCATAAATTCAGTCAGAGACGAAGTCTAGCAGCCTGTCGGACTT